>JAGYPB010000026.1 GCA_018399135.1 Deltaproteobacteria bacterium
GTAACCCCTCACGGCGCTGAACAAGGACCGCATCGTCGACGAGCAGGTTAAGGGCCTCATGATCCAGATCGATCTCAATCTGATCCCCCTCCTCCACCAGTGCCAGGGGACCACCAACCTGCGCTTCGGGAGAGATATGGCCGATCATGATACCGTGAGTACCGCCGGAGAAGCGGCCATCTGTCAGCAGGGCAACACTGTCACCGAGTCCGGCACCCATCAGCGCTGCCGAAGGTGACAACATCTCCCGCATGCCGGGACCGCCTTGCGGCCCCTCATAGCGGATCACGACAATATCCCCCGGATTAATGGCATTGGCCAGAATGGCCTGCATGGCCTCCTCCTCTCGTTCGAACACCCGGGCCGGACCACGCATGGTGGTTAAATCCTTACCGCTCTGTTTGAGCACGCACCCTTCCGGAGCCAGATTACCGAACAACATACGAATGTGCTTACCGGCAGCTGCATAGGGTCTGGATACCGGGAGAACCACATCCTGTCCGTCAGGCAGATCGGCAACAGACGCCAGATTCTCAGCCAGAGTTTTCCCCGTCACCGTCAGGCAATCACCATGCAGCCAACCATGGTCGAGCAAATGCTTCATCACCAGAGGAATACCACCCAGCGGGTGCAGATCGTTCATCAGATAGTGTCCATAGGGTTTAAAATTGCCGAGCAATGGTACCCTGGCGGTAAAACCAGCCATCTCCTTAAGGGTCAAAGGCACATCAGCCTCGCGCGCCATGGCCAGCAGGTGCAACACCGCGTTGGTCGACCCGCCCAGAGCCCAGACCAGGGTCAGGGCATTTTCAAAGGCTTTGCGGGTCATTATCTGCCGTGCGCTGATCCCACGGTTCAGCAATATCATCAGGGTTGTAGCGGTACGGCGCAGATCCCCCTGTTTATCAGTTGACAATTGATTGTCCGCTTCCACTGCCATATTCGATGAGCCTCCGGGAATACTCATCCCCAGGGCTTCTATAGCCGCCGCCATGGTATTGGCGGTATACATACCGCCACAGGATCCGGCACCGGGACAGGCATGACATTCAATCTGACAAAGCTCATCAGCATCGATTTTTCCGGCGCTGTAGGCACCAATCCCTTCGAAGGCACTGACAATGTTCAGATCTTTGCCATCATAATGACCGGGACGAATACTACCGCCGTAAAGGGTCAAACCAATTAGATCGTTACGCGCAATCGGCATCAGTGCTGCCGGAATCGTCTTGTCACAACCGGATAGAGTCACCACCGCGTCAACCTGGTAACCCTCCGTCATCACTTCAATGGCATCGGCGATGACTTCACGACTCACCAGGGAATACTTCATCGCTTCGGTACCCATGGAGATACCATCAGAGACCACCGGTGTACCGAACACAATGACCTTGGCTCCAACCGCTTCCAATTCAGCCTGGAGCAGATCGCCCAGGGTGCGGATATGATCGTTACAGGGGGTTCCATTAGTATAAGGAACCGCCAGCGCCACCAACGGTTTGGCAAAATCATCGTCACTAAAACGCACCGCCCTTAACATGGTGCGCGCTGCCGTCCGTTCTACCCAGTTAGCCCCACCGGGATCTCCGGTAACTGTTCCACTGCGTCGTTTCATCTTTGGTCTCCTTCGGCCAAAAGTAAATCGGGGTGTAATGCCCGATTTTTACCAGCACCACACCCCGATATCATAACACAATCAATCATTTGTGAGCAGTGAACGGTGAGCGGTCAATTGCTTACTGCTTACTGCTTACTGCTTACTGCTTACTGCTTACTGCTTACTTCCCATTACCCACTACCTATCCCCCCACTCCCTACTTCTCCATCGCCGTCACCCCGGTACGAGCGATTTCAACAATATGCTCCTGACCGACCTCATCGAGAAAGGCGTCGATGCGACGGGTTGAGCCGGCGACCTGGAGGATGGTTATCGTCACTTTTGTTCCAAGAATTTCAGTTATAGCGACCATGAAAGGGTCTCCCACGCGCGATGCGTCTATTTCGAGTTTCACAATCGCCACCTCTCGCCAATAGCTATGATCGGTATCTAAGTTCTTCACCGAGATGACTTCCGGTGAACACCAACGACGGACAACCTGGTCGACCCTGGCCTGATCGTTCTCACGCAAGGTGATGGTCATCCGACTGACGCCGGGGATGCGTAATGGACGACAGACGGTCAGTGTATCGACGTTATACATTTTTACGGATCAGCATCGAGATTTTATTGAGAACCCCAGGGTGATCAAGGGTAAATGCTAGTATCGCACGCCTTTTTCATGCAGCTTCTCCTTCTTTGCTCTGATCTTTTTCGGTGCATTAGGATGACGGGTTATCATATCCGCCAAACCCGCCACCAGCAGGAATCATTGGCAAATAACCTCTGCCGGGTCACAGATAAATTCCAAAATCATGGCCCCCTTGCAGGCGATGGCCTCTTCGATGGCCGACACCACATCCTCAAGCAATTCAACGCCTTGCGGTAGGGAATACCATAGATTGGGAAATCAACCCGAAATCGGGACTCTGCATTGGCGTGCCGGCATAGCAGCCATCAAAGAAAAAGGTTTGCCACTGACGCACCATCCCCAGATACCCGTTGTTAAGGACAATAATTTTGACATCAATCTGCTTTTCCATGATGGTTCCCAGTTCCTGAAAGTTCATCTGGAAGCCGCCATCTCCACTGATCGACCAGACCCGCTCTCTTTCCGGACGGGCAAGCTTTACACCAATTGCCATCGGCAAGGAGCGCCCCCATCGTCCCGGCGCCACCGGAACCGAACCAGCTGTTGTTCGTCTGGTAATTATAAAAGCGTGCGCACATCATCTGGTGTTGTCCGACATCAGGAATAATCAGGTCCTTCCCTTTAGTCACCTCCGACAGGCGATGGATGATTCCCTTCATCAGTAACTTATTATCATTGCCGACACCGACCTCAATTTCTTCATGCAAGTCTTCTTTCATCACTTCACGAAAAGTGTTGAGTTTATCCCACCAGCGCCGACGGGGAATAGAGGTCAGCATGGGGTCATCCATCAACACGTGCAAGGTGCGATAGACATCGGCATTAATCGCCACCGTGGTACGAACATTTTTATCGATTTCTGAAGCATCAATCTCCACATGTATTACTGCTGCATTGCGGGCGTATTCATCCAGCTTCCCGGTCACCCGATCATCAAAACGCATTCCCAAAGCAATCAGCAGATCCGCTTCCATAATGGCGCGATTAGCCTCTACGGTGCCGTGCATCCCCATCATTCCCAGGTGCAGGGGATGATCTGCCGGAATAGCGGAAAGTCCGTGGAAGGTGGAGGTCACGGGAATGTTGGTTTTCTCAATGAAACGCCGAAGCAGGGCCCCTGCATTGCTGTTGATAACGCCATGTCCACAAAAAATCAGCGGCCGTTCGCTCTTGTTAATCAACTCGATCGCCTGGCGGATCGGCTCACGCTCGGGGGTTGGGGTATAAAAATAGCCGGGCAGATGGGGACGAAATTTTTTGACATCAAATCGGTAATCTTCCGCGACCTGTTGGTTCTGAATATCCTTGGGCAGATCGATAATCACCGGACCACCCCGACCGGTGGTCGCTACATAACAGGCTTCGTGTACCGTTTTTTCAACATCTTCGGCAGCCAGAGGCATGTAAGTCTGCTTGCTGATCGGCATCATCACGCCGACAACGTCACTTTCCTGAAAGGCGTCGGTGGCAATGACTCCGGTAGCCACCTGCCCGGTAATAGCCAACATCGGCACCGAATCCATATGGGCATCAGCAACGCCGGTCACCAGGTTCATCGCTCCGGGGCCGGATGTTGTCAGACACACACCGATCTGCGGTGTTGCTGTCGACAGGGAGGCTCTGGACAGTCCCTGCGCCATAAAGGCAGCACCCTGCTCGTGGCGAGCCATGACGAACTCAAAGTTACCCAGTTTTTCCATTTCATCGAATACCGGCATGATAGCCCCACCGGTGTAACCAAAAAGAAAACGCACTTTGCGTTCCTTCAGGGCTTTTAACAACAGGTGTTTTCCATTCATAATAGTCCTCTGCTCTCTTTGCTGGGCGCTGAAATCGATCGATCAAACATCACATTGCTACGGTCTAATTATTTCCTTACCACAGCAACGAACTGACAATCATAAAAAAATACAGTCGACATTGCCTCCAAGCTTTCCAAAAACAAGATTTAAACGCAGTTTTATGCGCGAAGGGGGATAAAATGTCAAGAATCTTCGGAATTCTGCTCTTCAGCCTGCAACAACTGATCTTCGATCTCCATTGCCGTCACCGGCAAGGATGTTAATGATAAATAACGCAACCCCCCTTCACGTGTGTTTTCGATCAGTGAAAAGGGGCCGGTGCGATCCATACTTATCTGTTCCCGGGTGCCGCCTAAAGAGACGACAACCCCCTCCTTCAGTCGTTTATAAACATTAATTTTGGGGTTCATACCGGCTGGACACTGCGGCATCGATGCTGCCAGTTCAGCCTGAAAAGCCGTTTTCTGAAGATATAAACGATCCAGTTGGTCATTAAGAACCTGCAAACGAACCCGTGCCGATTTGAGATAAGGAGAGTCCTTTCGCAGGTGCTGCACTAAAGGCTGTATGGCAGCACTGATAGATTTGATCTGGAGCTTGTTTGTAATCAGCTCTTTTTCCAGATAAGCAAACCGCTCAGCGTCAGGGAAATATACCCCTGCTGTAATCAACGTCCTGTTGGCAGCCTCTGCGCCAATGGTGGCTGCGGATATCCCCTTGAGAGCAACCACCTCTCCGCCAATGATAAACCCACGTTCGACCTGAACATGCCCGGTCGCTTTTATCCTTGAATAACGAATTTCGCTTGCAATATCGACATCACCATAGCAAAGAACCGTCACCTGATTGAGGTATTTTGCGCGCAGGTTTCCCTGACAAAAGATATGACCAATCTCGCGTCCAGCCATAGCGCCTATATCGATGGATCCCCGAGATTCGATATGACAAGCACCAACATGCCCACCTATCTTGATACCTTTGGTCGAGCGAACATCAAAATCGTCCGGCACGTCCCCTTTAATTTCCACAAAACCATTAAAATCAATGTCGCCGATGCTCACATCCACATTACCGGGGATAACCAGCTGATCGACAACCGAAAGTCTATCTTTTTCAATAATTGCCCGCCCGGAACATGTTGAAAACGCAATACGTCCATTATATTTAAACAGCACTCCCTCTCCGGCAATGATATTTCGCGGTTTACCGGCCGGGGCCGCAACGATATGCCCCTGAACTGTGCAACCCGGAATCCCCGGCTCCGGTGGATGTATCACACCAAGCTTCTGTTCTGATTCAATTTCGGTGTAGGCATTGAGACGCTTCAGGTCGATACGCCCCTTTTCATCAGGAACAAACTCATGATCTTCACCGCTGACCTTGACCAGCAGCTCGAACCAGCCGTCAGTACCGGGCTGCGGCTCGATTCCACAGGCAACGACCGTCGGTGGAGGCACCTGCCCCAGATCAAGACTGGAGCAGAAACTGTTGACTGCCGCTTTATCAGTGGTGTCGGTTATGTTGTGCTGACGCAGAAGAGCCATCAGCCCGCTGGGGTTCAATAATGTGGCACCGACGGCCTGTGCTGATTCAGAGCTCGGAGGAGACTCCAGAGACGTCATCTCAATAGTCGCAATACATTCCATTTGCTCGCGCGCGAAACGTAAGGTCAGACGGTAGCTTTCAGTCTCGCTCACCGCAAGCAGATCAGGATCCTGCTGGATATTGCTATCAGAATCGGACGCCGTCATCATGGCGCTCCTTGTGCGAAAATAAGCGAATCAACGCCAACAGTAAATAAAGATAATGACAAAAAAACAACGTATCTGTTCAGCACCGGATAGGGGATCCTATGTCAAAGGACGCTTTTCGTCATCCATGACCGCTTGCTGTCGCCGTCCATGGCGACAGACACCCTTGCCACAGAATCCGAAGATCCTGCGCAAGGACAAAAGCTGAATAGTTACAAAACAACTTAAAAGAGTATTTTAACTGCGATGATTGTAACTGATGTACAACAGAAGTCCAACGCAAAGGCGCAACGTCCGGACAGATCCGGGCGTTGCGAGAGAAAGGACAAGCAAAAAATCAAGCGACAGCCGGCGTACTCGCTGCTCCAGCGATATCTTTACGTTTATTGAGGATAATGATAGTCATCAGCAACAGCCAACCACCAACATTGACCCACCAGACCGTCGGCCACAACAGCAACGCTGAGGAAACCAGGGTCAGAATACGGAACAGTGGGTTTAGCCTGGCCTCCATGAACCCTTCAATTCCGGCAGCGAAAGCGTAGAGGCCGAACAGGGCAAAGAAAAAGATATAGAGATCCTGCGTCAGGGTGCCGCCAATAAAAGGGGTATAGGCAAACAACAGGGGAATAATATAGAGCCCCTTGGCCAGTTTCCATGAATAAAAACCGGTGATCATCGGCTTGGAGCCGGCAATCGCGGCACCAGCAAAGGCGGCCAGAGCAACCGGCGGGGTGACATTGGAATCCTGACTGAGCCAGAACACAATCAGGTGCGCTGACAGCAAGGCAAAGGTTAGGGTATGATCGCTGAGCACCGACTCGCGGACCAGACTGGCCATATCGAAGGGAATGGCATCAACAATCGAGCGTGCCGTTGCCACCGACATGGGTTCACCAATCAGGGCCAGCTTTTCCGGCACCGCCAGCATAAAAAAGGTTTTTGCCGCCTCCGGAATCTGGCCACTAACCAATGCTTTCACCAGCATCCCGTCAGCAATCAGGCCCTGCAGTGCAGGCGCGGAGAGGGTTCCCAGAACAATGTAAGCAGCGGTAACCGGCAACCCCATCCCGAGGACAAGCGACGCCAGAGCAACCAGGCCAATGGCAATCAGCAAGCTGTGCCCGGCCCACTGATTGATCATCAGCGAAAAGGTATTGCCGATACCGGCCGTGGTAATGACATTAACGATCAGCCCGATAGTACACAGCAGAATCGCTGTCATAATCATATTTTTTGCCCCCATTGCCAACGCATCAATGATCGCCTTAGGGCCCATCCTGTTAGGGGTCAACCAGGAGGAGACGACCACCGCAATCATACTGTAACCAGCGGCGTAGGTCGGGGTAAAGCCGTAAATAAGAAGACTGATAAGGATGCCGATGGGAAGCAGGAAAACAACTCCACCTTTTTTGATGACCTCAAGAAAAGAGATCTTTTCATCATCCATAGCCGTCAGATAACTGCGCTTGGCTTCTATGCGTATAAAAAAACCGACGGTGGCAAAGTACAAAAAAGCCGGTAGAATACTGACCAGAACAATGGTGGTGTAAGGGATCTGGGTGTACGTTGCCATAACAAAAGCACCGGCACCCATGATCGGCGGCATCAACTGGCCACCTGTCGACGCGGCAGCTTCAGCACCGGCAGCAAACTTGGGGGGGAACCCCGCTTTTTTCATCAAAGGAATGGTGATAACCCCGGTCGAGGCGGTATTGGCAACCGCCGAACCGGAGATGGTTCCCATCAAACCGGAAGCGATGACAGCAACAAATCCTGGGCCACCAACAAGCCGTCCCGCGACCGCTCGCGCCATATCGATGACAAAATCACCAGCGCCGGAACGTAATAAAAAGGCGCCAAACAGCAAAAACATGAACACATAGGAAGAAGAAATCTGGGCAATCGTGCCGAACAGGGCGTCATCACCATAGATACTGCGAAACAACAGGGTTTCAGGCTGCAAGCCGGCGAAGCGGAACATGCCCGTCAACTCACTCCCCCACCAGCCAATATAGGAGAGCCCGACGACAATCAGCACCGGAATGAACCAGCCGGCCACCCGGCGGGTAAATTCAATAGCGCAAAGGACAACGATAATCCCGGCGATCCATTCCGAGTGGACGAGATAGATCCCGCGGGCATAAATGGCATCTTCCCGGGCAATCAAAAAAATCGCCGATGCCGCCGCCATTACTCCCAGCAAAACATCAAACAAGCGCAACAGTAATGGCCCATTGCGACGCAGGGGATAAGCAATGGCTACCAGTATGGCAAAACCGGCAAAGTGCAAAGCATTTTGCCAAAGACTTGAAAGCACCGCAAAAACATTAAACCAGATATGCATCAGGGATACAGCAACCCCGATAATCAATAGAGCCCAGCTTTCAAACGGATGGACTTCGGTTTCATTGACAGACATACAGATGGCTCCGAAGAAAACAAGCGACCGCCCTATCGGGCGGTCGTAGAGAGAAAATCAATCTTAATCAGCAATCAGGCGTGCAGGGATATTCAAACCGACCTCACGGAAATACTTCAGTGCTCCCGGATGCAACGGCATAGGTAGGCCGGCAATCGCTTTTTCTATCGCCATCACCCTGGTTGCACTATGGATTGCATTGAGAAAGGGCAGATTTTCATAGATGGTTTTAGTGATCTGGTAAACAGCATCTTCATCGATATCTGCACGCACAGCAAGGAAGTTAGGCTGAGCAATTGTGGAGATATCCTTGACCTGGCCGGGGTAAGTTTCAGCAGGAATGACATAACGGGTCCAGAGTTCCATGCCGCTGTCGGCTTGTTTCATCTGCTCATCAGTAAAGTCGAGAACCACCACATCGTCACCCATCGTCGCAAAAGTCCGGGTAACGGCACTGACTGGAGCACCGGCCGGGGTGCTCATGCCAACAACCTGACCGTTCTGCAGTGCATCAGCTGATGGCCCATAACCGGCATAAGCAAGACTATAATCATTTTCGATATCGACACCTAAACCGCCAAGCAGAGTCTTGTTGGAACCGAGAGTCCCCGAGTTCCGCGGCCCCATGGCCATGTTTTGTCCCTTCATCGCGACCAGGTCGGCTGCAGTACCAGTCTTGGCAAAACGCTTGAGAACGGTAAAATGCTCAACATTCTGCCACAGCATGGTCACTGCACGCAGATCCCGCTGAGGGCCTGCCGTTGCGTAGTCCCCGGTACCATTCCATGCCCAGGCGCCGTAGAGTCCCTGCAGAATGGCAAACTGAACCTCGCCGTCGTTCAACAGCTTGATATTTTCACCAGAGCCGGCTGAGCTGATCGCTGACATGCCAATCTTCTGAGAAGGCTGCAACTTCACTTTAATCAAGGTTGAAAGAGCAACACCCACCGGATAGTAGGTGCCCCCCGTCGACGCTGTCGCCAGCAAATAGTCACGCTCTGAGGCAACAGCCCTTTCAGGCGTCGCCAGGGCAAAAGAAAACATCATTACAAACAGGCACAAACTTGAAGTTATCCAACGCATTCTGTTCATTCTGTTCCTCCTGAAGGAATTGGGTTGATGGAAGCACTAAAAAATAAAACGCTTTTCTATCTGCGCTTCCGTAACAGAGCAATCATTGTGCCAAGAATATTACACCTGTTTACGGGTGTGCAAACAAAGGGCACGGCAAGATCTTGCCCATTCTGCAAAACGATCGGCAAGATCTTGCCGACCGCTGACTCCTGTATTTTGTATTCTAATATTCCGACTAATCCCTTACATAGTTCCTGCGATCCAGCTGATGTCGCGTCATTTTCTCATTGAGGGTGCGCCTGGGCAGTACAAGTTCTTCCATCACCGCCTGAACATCGCCTTGATGCCGCAGTAATGCATGGTCAAGCAGCGCACGTTCATGCAACCGCATCAGCTCCTGTAAAGAGGTCTTTTGCACGCCGGAGACCTCCTGTTCAAAACCGGACAACATAGAGGCTAACCTCTGCGACATCGGTAAAGAGGAAAGAACAAATCTCTCGGCCATATTTTTAAGCTCACGGACATTGCCCGGCCAATCGTGCTCCAGCAGAAGAGCAGCGCCATGACTGCTGATAGTGACACACGGCCGACGGTACGCTTCAGCGGCCTGCCCAACGAAAAAATCGAACAGAAGCAGAACATCCTCACCGCGATCCCGCAGAGGGGGGATGTTCAATTCTACCACATTGATCCGATAAAACAGATCTTCTCGAAAACGGCCGGCGCTGCATTCTTCCCGCAGGTTTTTATTGGTAGCACAGATCAGGCGGATATCAAGGAGATGGGGTTCATTACTGCCAACCCTCAACAACTCGCGTTCTTGCAAGACGCGTAAAACTTTAACCTGCAGCGCAATCGGCATGGAGCCGATTTCATCAAGGAACAAGCTGCCCTTGTTGGCATATTCAAACCGTCCGATCCGCTGCTGGTCGGCACCGGTGAAGGCTCCTTTTTCATAGCCAAACAGCTCACTCTCAAATACCGAGTCAGGCACCGCCGCACAGTTGACCGCAACAAAACGCTGTTCATGGCGCGCGCCAAAATCGTGCAGACAACGTGCGACAACTTCCTTGCCGGTTCCCGTCTCGCCCTGAATCAGAACCGCTGCATTGATATCTGCCAGGTTGAGAATTTCCTCATGCAGACGCTTCATAACGGCACTGGTTCCGATCAGACGCTGTTCGATAGAAACCGGGCCGGCCAGCCGTCGACGCAGCTGGCGGTTTTCTACAATTAACCGATACTTTTCGCAGGCGCGCCGAATAACATCAAGCAGTCGCTCTGGATCAAAGGGTTTTTCAATGAAATCATATGCCCCCTGACGCATGGCCTCTACCGCCATGGTAACATCCCCATGAGCGGTAATCAGAACCACCGGAATATCGGGATCAACGCCATTTACCTGCTCGAGAAACTGCATACCATCCATTTTCGGCATACGAACATCACTGACAACAACACCCCGCAGTCCCTGAACAATATCGGATAAGGCCGCAACGGCATGGGGATAGCTCCTGACCTGATAACCTGCCAGATCAAACCATTGCGCCGTCGCTGTCCGCATTTCGACATCATCATCAACCAAAATAACCTCATGGCACTCGTTACCTACCATCGCCATCACCCACCACTGGACCTCCTGGGAAAATCACCATAAATGTCGCTCCCCCTTCCTCATTGTTCAGGACCCGAATCGATCCACCCAGGTCAGTTATAATCCGATAGGAAATCGACAATCCGAGTCCGAGCCCCTCTCCTACCTCTTTGGTGGTAAAAAAGGGGGTGAAAATTTCTTCCATATCCTGATCACGAACCCCGCTACCGCTATCAGCGATTGACAACACCACCTGCTGCTGGTCGACTATCATGGAAACATGCAACTTTTTGACCGTCTGTACACGCATCGCATCGACGGCATTTCTGATCAGATTTACCAGAACCTGATTGACACGTCCCCGATTCCCGTGAATCACCAAAGGGGTATCCGGGAGATCTTTTATCAGGGAGACTTCTGCCTCGTTGATCAGTGCTGCCGTCATGGTCAACGCATCTTCAAGGCACTCCTGTAATACAATTGATTCACGAAAAGTCGGCGATTTGTGCGCAAAGGTTTTTAATTGCACGGTAATAGAGCCCAGGTGTTCTGTCATTCGGGTGATTGCCGTTAAGCTAGACCGTAATTTGTCGGTTTCCTGTCTCTCCAGCAACAAACGGCCACTTGCGGCATGGGTTCTGATTGCCGCAATCGGCTGATTTAACTCATGGACAATCCCGGCCGCCATGTGCCCCAGAGCTGCCAGTTTGCTTGACTGAACCAACTCCGCCTGGGCCTCGCGCAGGGCCTTATCGGTTCGGTTATGTTCATCAATTTCTTCTTGCAGACGTTTATTCATTTCTACCAGGGCCACAGCATCACGTGCTTTACGCCGTGAAATCAGTTTCTGCCGCCGTTCCCGCAAATACATCCCCAGAGCTAAAACCAGCAGTGACAGGACAACCCCGATGATCAGCACGGCGCGTGCCCTTTCCTGCGCCGGCCCAAGGGGGAGCAGGTAATGAATCTGCCAGTTGAGATCGTACAACGACCGTGACATCATCAGATAACGGGTTCCTTCCAGAGAGACGATCCTTTGTCCGTCCGCGAGCAGATCGACCCCTTCCAGAGGGAGCAGATCCAGAGGCTGCCGCCCATACTGGCGAGTCGCCTGAATCAGAATCCGTTGTGCTTCGGTCAAAGGCTCCAGGGTTCGGTATCTCCAGTTGTGGTAGCTTGAGAGAAAAAAGACACCGTTGGTGTCACTGACCAGAACCGTTTCCCCCCCTTCCCGCCATTCATCCTGAAGGTCAGTAAGATCTACCTTGACGGCGGCAACACCGATTATCCGATCCCCCTGCCAAACCGAATGTGACATGAAAAAACCCGGTTGACCGGTAGTGGCTCCGATAGCAAAATAACGCCCCCGTTCCCCCGCTTTGGAGCGCGAAAAGTAAGGACGGAAACCATAATTATGACCGACAAAACTCAAAGGATCACGCCAGTTGCTTGATGCCAGTGTCGTACCCAGATCGTTCATGATATAGAGTGCTTCACAACCAGCCTCCATATTCAAATGTTCCAGCGCAATATTGACCTCTGAAGCACTTTGCTTACCCTGTAACAGATCAAGCACCTGCTGATTCGTCGACAGAACATAAGGCAGATAGGCATAATGATCGAGAGCGCTCCGCAATGTTCCGGTGTACAATGTCATGCGGTCATTACCGCTGGCAATCAACCCATCAAGGGTGCCCTGATAGACCCACCGGCTCGTCTGCCACACCAGCAACAAGGCAACAGTCCCTAACAGCAGTATCCCCAAGGGAAGCACATGTTTTTGGGACATTCTGCTCACACAAGCCTCCTGATTACTGATTTAAGATACCTTCACATTAATGACAAACTTGAGATAACGCCCTTCCGGAAAGCCCACATCACAGGGGAAATCCTCAGGCTGACCACCAGTAAAAATTGTTCTCAATCGATTTCCATCAGCAGTACCTCGACGTAGTTCCTTCATATAATCTTCAAGAAAAACCTTCTGATGATTAGATGACCCCACCAACAGCCCCCTCACTGCGAGTAGCGGCAATGCTGCAGAAACAAGGTCAGCCGTACCTCCCTGGGTAGAAAACCGACTTTTTTTGGTTGTGGAAAAGGATGGAGGGTCAAACAATATACAATCAAACAGCCTCCCATCAGTCTGCATTTTTGTCAGTTCAGCAAACACATCATTGACAATAAATTCATGTTGGTGTGGATCGATCTGATTGGCGCTGAAATTTTTACGGGCAATGTTTAAATATTTTTCCGATACATCAACGCTGGTGACCCGGCCGGCACCGGCAGCCGCTGCAGCTACGGAAAAAGCACCGGTAAAAGCAAACAGGTTAAGTACCTGCATTCCTGCAACCCGCTGCATCAATTCCCGGCGGTTGCGGCGCTGATCGGGGAACAAGCCGGTATGGAGTCCACGATGAAGGTTTACCTGATAATACAAGCCATCCTCTTTCACCTGATAAAGATCGGGAGCCGGGACCCCTGCAAGGAGTTCATTAACCTGTCGGCTTTTGTTTTGCGCTTCGAGTTTACGCGTTTGTTGCGGACGATATTTCAGATAAATACCGGCAGGCTTAAAAACTTTTTCCAACGCGGCCACTAATTCGCTCCGATAACCTTCCCATGCAGTGGTATAAAGTTGCAGCATCAGGTAGTCACCGTAACGATCAACTGTCACTCCCGGCAGTCCATCCCCTTCACCATTCACCAGTCGATAGCAGGTACTATCCCCAAGCAGAGCGTGGCGACGCAATGCCAGACAACCTTGAAACTGTTCCTCCAGCCAGGGGCTGTTGACACGTACAGGGTTGCCTGGCAGACGCCGGGCAACGATACGGTTATCCGGATCGCAGATTGCTACTGACAACGACTGCCATTGAT
Organism: Deltaproteobacteria bacterium; assembly: GCA_018399135.1. Taxonomy (GTDB): domain Bacteria; phylum Desulfobacterota; class Desulfuromonadia; order Desulfuromonadales; family Geopsychrobacteraceae; genus Pelovirga. The sequence continues at coordinate 13,776 of JAGYPB010000026.1, forward strand.
CATCAACCAACATCACCAGTTCTCCATTTGTCACCTTGGGCCATTGTCGGGTATAACGATCAGCTATAACCCAGGGATGACCCTGTAGCAATACGCGTTTGGTTTCCGGTCCCACCTGACACTTTTTCATTAATCGATCCTTCTACTGAACCAGATCCTTGACCCGAGCAACAGCAATAAAAAAAGGGATTTAAAAAAATATACGGCAAAAATAATTTCCTCCGGTCATTATCTGCTAAAATAGCAAAGTTTGATGCTATACTGGCGAAAAATTCTCCAACAGGATGTACCAATGGACAGAAAATTTAAAAATCGGATTCGTGAACAGTTTGGTAGAACAGCAACCGCCTTTGTCGAAGCAACACATTTTTCCGGCGGTCAGGATCTTGAGGAGGCAGCACGCCTGCTCAAACCGACCCAGGATGATAACATGCTTGATGTTGCCTGCGGTGGCGGCCATATGGCGCTGTTTTTCTCCCCTATGGTTCGCCAGGTTGTCGCTTCTGATCTGACCATGCAGATGCTCAAAAAGGCCCAGGAACATATCGCCGAGGAAGGACGGGTAGACAATGTCATTTTCCGCGAGGCCGACGCCGAAGACCTGCCCTTTCCTGCCGGGTCCTTTACCCTGCTGACCTGTCGCATCGCTTCTCACCACTTTGCTGATGTGCCGCGCGCTCTACGTGAATTCCACCGGGTTTTGAGACGCGGCGGACGCATGGTTATTATTGACACCCTGCTACCTGAGGGGCCTGAAATTTCAGATTTTTTTCAAACAATGGAACAGATGCGCAATCCGACTCACGTCAAGGCTTTCAGCGAGGTAGAATGGCGCCAAATGATTGAGGACGCTGAGTTAATTCTACAGGAAACACTGATTATTCCAAAAGTTCACGACTTCCAGGAATGGGTGAAAACCGCTGGATTGAACCGCGCCAAAATCCAGGAGCTGAACAAGTTCTTCATGGAAGCATCGCCCAAGGTGCACGATTTTTTCAAAATTGAATCATTCGCCGGAGAGGTCGAGAGTTTTACTGATCAGAAGCTATTGATCTACGCAACACGCAAGGAAAAAGAGAAAAAGTAACATTTTAAAAAAAGAGCTCCTGAGATTAGAAGCTCTTTTTTGTCTTCATCTTCTCTTTGAGTCATATTTCAAATCAGTTCGGCATCACATAGATCTCCACTCGCCGATTCTCAGCCCGACCTGCTGCCGTCTGATTGCCGGCAATCGGATCCAATTGCCCGCGCCCTTCAGTTGACAAACGGTAACGTGCCACCCCTTGATCCATCAGATAATCAGCAACAGCGTTAGCACGCCGCAAAGACAGACGCAGATTGTAATCCGGATTCCCTACGCTGTCGGTATGACCGACAACAGCAATATCAGTCTGAGGATAACGATTCATAATATCAGCAATTTTGTTGAGAGAAGAGTAAAAGCTTGTTTTGACTACCGCAGAATCAAAATCAAAACCGACTTCACTACTCATGGTCAGCTTGAGAATTTCATTTTGCTGACGTTCAATTTCGATCTGATGTTGAGCCCGCTCGTTTGCAAGCTGCCGCTCGAATTCGGTCTGTTGTTTATCCATGTACGCACCCACCCCGGCACCCAGAGCACCACCGGCAGCCCCGCCAATAAGAGCCCCACGTACCGCACCACTTTTTTTATCACTCTGATAACCGATAATAGCTCCCGAAGCGGCCCCCAGAACAGCACCAATACCAGCACCTTTTTTGGTATTGTCATGGGTCGTATTGGCAGCACAGCCAGTTGATCCCGCCAGAACGACGATAACAAGTACCCAGATTTCCCATCTATTGATCATTTTCATTCTCCTTAAAGTTGATCTTTCACATTTTCAAACTATTCATCACTACTGTACCCTCACTACTATAGCCGATAGAGCCGGGTCAGTCATCCGGCAGCCCAAAAAAAAGGGAGGCCCACACGGGCCTCCCTTTTTTCATCCTGATTTAATTGCTAGCTTGATTGATTACTTGATACCAGCAGCTTTTTCGAGCATGTCAGTGGTAACTGACTTGGGACGCTCAAGTCCGTAACCCAGAGCACGATCCCAGGTAATGTTAGCAAGACAACCAAGCGCACGACCGATACCGAACAGAACGGTGTAGAATTCATACTGAGTCACGCCGTAGTACCACTGGATAACGCCGGATTGGGCATCAACATTCGGCCAGGGGTTCTTGGCTTTGCCATGCTCAGTAAGAACGCCGGGAGCAACTTCAAAAATCATACTTACCAGTTTGAACAACGGGTAATCCTTAAGACCTTCGGTCTTCAGGCAGAACTCACGCTGAGTGGAGTAGCGAGGATCGGTTTTACGCAGAACAGCATGGCCATAACCGGGGATAACCTGACCACTGTTGAGAGTATCCCACAGAGCTTTTTTCAGGCCTTCTTCAGTCGGGACTTCACCACCGAGATGGCTCATGAAATTCTGGGTCCAGCGCAGAACTTCTTCATTGGCCAAGCCGTGCAGAGGGCCTGCCAGACCGTTGATGCCGGCACTGTAAGCATAGTAAGCGTCAGACAGGGCGGAAGCGACCAGGTGGGTCGTGTGAGCGGACACGTTGCCTGACTCGTGATCAGAGTGAATGATAAAATACATCCGTGCAACGTTGTCATAAGGAGCCGGGATACCCATCATGTGGGCAAAGTTGCCACCCATGTCAAGTTCCGGATCGGCTTCGATGTGGGTGTCGCCCATGTACTTCATGCGGTAGATGTAAGCACCGATGGGGCCCAGTTTAGCCATCATATTGGTTGAATCTTCGTACATGTCTTCCCAGCAGGTCATTTTATTGAACTTGCCGGAGGAGTATGTCTTGGCGAAAACCGAGTCACGCTGCATGGCCAGAATAGCAGAAGAGAACATGGCCATCGGATGAGAGTCACGGGGCAACGCGCGCAGCACGTCGATCACGTACTGAGGGATTTGTGAACGTTGCTTCCAATCTTCAACGACTTCAAGGGTCTGTTCCATGGTCGGCACATCGCCGGTCAGCAACATATACCAGAAGCTTTCAACATAAGGATATTCGGTGCCGGGCACCTTGGGCAGCGCTTCAAAAGTCTCAGGAATAGTTTTGCCGCGGAAGCGGATACCTTCCATCGGGTCAAGATAAGAAATATCCGTTACCAGACACTTGATGCCCCGTGCGCCGCCAATGGCCTGACCGATATTCACTTCACCAAGGCTAACATCACTGAACTCTTTGACAAGTTTGGTGATGCGAGGACGATGATCTGCAATTTTTTGCGCCAATACTTGTTTCAGTGTGGACATGCTCTCTCTCCTTTTGTGGGTGTTTAAACAGCTTATTGATGCCCTTTCGGGCCATGAGGCAACTCCGCCAAGCGGAAAAAAACAATGATCATGAATCGATTCATCGGGATCCATGGCTAGCACAGGTACATTAAGAATGCTTGGAAAGTCAGAACCTTGAACAGGAAGGCTGCTACCTTGATATACAGCAAAGCGCTGAATTTCCCAAATGATGTTCTAACAACTTACCCCCACATTGTCAAGCTGTAAATTGTATACTGTATCCATCGCATGTAACCCTGTATTTTACCGGTGTTTTGACGTCAGCTGTCTGACTTTTTCCTGTTTGACTTTTTCCTTTGCTCATTTTCGAACCGGTGATACTATGCACAAAATTTATGCAAAGAGCTCCCTTGACCATACAATCCCTGACTCTTACCAGTCCGGTTATTCTGGCTCCGATGGCCGGAATTTCCAACCTGCCCTATCGCCGTATCATGAAATCCTGTGGCGCCGGGCTGGTCTTTAGTGAGATGGTCAGCGCCAACGGCCTGATTCGTGACGGCGCTAAAACCCAACAACTTCTGACGACTCATACAGAGGAATATCCTCTTGGTATTCAACTGTTTGGCAATGATCCCCAGGTTCTTGGTGAGGCGCTTTCGAAATTAAAAAACCCGCCGGCGTTGGTCGATCTGAACATGGGGTGCCCGGTTAAAAAAGTGATTCGCAGCGGCTCAGGCAGCGCCCTTCTACAGGACACCGGGCTAATTACCCGCATCCTGAAAGTTGTCCGCCACTGCGTTACTGGCCCCTTGACCATCAAGATTCGCTCGGGGTGGGATATCCATCATATCAACTTTCTTGAAGTTGGACACATTGCCCAGGAAGAAGGGGTTGATGCCATCACCCTTCATCCGCGCACCCGCTGCCAGGGGTTCACCGGCAAAGCGAACTGGAATCACCTTGGTAAACTGAAGAAGTCTCTGAGTATACCAGTGTTTGGAAGTGGAGACATCATGACCGTTGATGATGGTATCCGCATGCTTAACGAAACAGGTTGTGATGGACTGATGATTGGTCGTGGCGGCTATGGCAACCCGTGGCTGATCCAGCAGCTGAATGATGCTCTGCAGGGCAAGCAGATCACCTGCCCCAGCACGGCTGACAAACTGGTAATGATTCACCGCCACCTTGGCCTGCATCGTGAACAGTTTGGTGACTATAAGGCACTACTTGAAATGCGCAAACATATCAGCTGGTACGCACGTGGCATGGAAGGGGCCAGTCAGTTCAGATCAAAGGTGCAGGCATGCCAACAATTGTCCGAACTTATTTGCCTGACCGATGATTTTTTTCAGCAGGGTCACCACCTATGAAAACAACCCACCGCCTGGCCCTGGAAGACTATTTTTCTATCATCGACAACATTGAAGACGCCGTCATTGCCATTAATCAATCAGGAATTATTATCCTGTTCAACCCGGCGGCTCAAAATTTTACCGGATTCTCCGAAAGACAGGCACTAGGCAAGGTGTTTTGCGACTATTTCAAGCAACAGAAAAGCCTCTGTGATCTGGCCAGAACAACTCTGCGTGAAGGGCGTTCACTTTCTGACCACGAGTCCGTTACCTTCGAATCCCTGGGGCGCCGACGCAAGCGCCATCTCAGTGTCAGCGTCTCACCGATCCTCGCCTCTGACGGCCGGCAACAGGGTGCGATTGTCATCATGCACGACTTAACCCGGGTACGCTCGCTGGAAGAAGCGGTGCGTCATGCCGATCGCCTCACCATGGTCGGTACTATGGCTGCCGGACTCGCCCACGAAATAAAAAACCCTTTAGGAGGCATCAAGGGTGCAGCACAATTGCTGCAGATGGAATTGAGCGAACATTCTGAACTACAGGAATACACCAGCCTGATTATCCGCGAAAGCGAACGTATCAACCGTATCATTGTTGAACTGCTCGATCTTGCCGCGCCGCGTGGAAACCGTCTTGAGCCGGTCAACATCAACAAACTGCTCAACGAAATGGTCGCCCTCCACCGTCACAGCGCAACCGCCCGCCACATCAACTTCAAACTTCTTCTTGATCCGAGCATTCCACCTATCTGCGGCGACAGCGACCTGCTAAACCGTCTGTTCCTTAATCTGCTCAAAAATGCCTGGGAAGCATCTTTCGAACACACCGAGATAATCATTGAAACCAGAATCGATGGCGAATATTATCTCAGCGTTGAAGGTTCACGCCCGACTCCTCTGGTTCAGGTACGCATCAGCGACCGTGGGCCCGGCCTCTCGCGAACAGAGATGGAACAGGTATTTACCCCCTTTTACACGACAAAAGATGGAGGTAGCGGCCTAGGGCTGCCTATCTGTCAGAAAATTGTTGCTGATCATGGTGGTTTGCTGCACTTCAATGAGCACCCTGAAGGCGGCACAATTGTTACTGTTTCGCTTCCCCTTTTGCGTACTGATTGTAGCGAACAAATACAGACGAGGTAAGAAATATGGCTATTTCACGCATTCTTGTTGCTGACGACGAAGAGAGTATCCGCTGGGTACTTTCCAAGGCGCTGAAAAAACAGGGGTACACTGTCGATGTGGCAGAAGATGGCAACCAGGCCAGGAGCATGGTACAGGAACGCCACTACGACCTTGCGATCCTTGACATCAAAATGCCTGGCGCCAGTGGACTTGAAGTCCTCACATTTATTCGTAATGAACGCCCGGCAACGCTGGTGATCATCATGACCGCTGAAGCAACCATGGAACATGCCGTTACAGCCATGAAAAACGGGGCCTACGATTACCTGACCAAACCCTTCGATCTGAGCGCTCTGGACGCCATCATTTTAAAAGCGACCAAGGCCGCAGAGGTCACCGACCAGATAGATCAACTCAAAAGTGAAATTCAAAGCCAGTACAGTTTCGGTCGCAGCATCATCGGCAACAGCCAAACCATGCAGAACGTCTACAAAACCCTCGGCCGCGTTGCCGGCTCCGATGTCACTGTCCTGATAACCGGCGAGAGCGGTACCGGCAAGGAGTTGATTGCCCGCGCTATCCACATGAACAGCCCACGCCTGGGAAAACCCTTTGTCGCGCTCAATTGCGCCGCTATTCCACGCGAACTGCTGGAGAACGAACTTTTCGGTCACGAGCGTGGAGCATTTACCGGCGCCACAGAACGGAAAGCGGGTAAGTTTGAGCAGGCCGAAGGGGGGACCCTGTTTCTTGATGAGATCGGGGATATGCCGCTGGAGTTACAAGCAAAGCTGTTGCGGGTGCTGCAGGAAAAAGAGATCACCCGCACCGGTGGTCAACAGACAATCAAGGTCAACGTTCGCATCGTTGCCGCAACCAACCAGAATATGGCGGAGCAAGTCGAGACCAGGAGCTTTCGTGAAGACCTCTATTATCGTCTTAATGTCGTCCCTATTTTGCTGCCGGCACTGCGCGAACGGCGGGAGGACATTCCGGCACTAGTTGATTTTTTTCTTCAGAAAGCCCGCCAGGATTTTGGCATTGATACCATTGAATGTAGCGTACAAGCGCTGGAACTACTTAAAAATCACTCCTGGCCCGGCAACGTGCGGGAGCTGGAAAACACCATCAAGCGCGCATCTTTGCTGTGTCCCAATCATGTGCTGACACCCGCGGATTTCCCTGATCTGTGCACAAAGGGATCAACAATCCCCAATGAAGAGTCCCTGGAAGCGCTGGTCTGCCGAAAACTGGAAAGCTCACTGGCACAAATGAATTTATGCGAGATGAATAATCTCTACGAGATGGTTTTACACCAGATTGAGCGTCCGTTGATCAATATTGTCCTGCAGAAAGCTCGCTGTAATCAGGTGCGCGCCGCCGAAATCCTCGGAATCAATCGCAACACCTTGCGTAAAAAAATCAATACGCTGAATATCGAGGTCAAGCGCACCAACAGCGACTAATACCCTTCCTCACGACGTGCCTGGTTTTCGAAACGGGTAAACTCGCCACGGAAGGTCAGATGAACGTTGCCGATCGGCCCGTTACGTTGTTTGCCGACGATAATTTCAGCATCCTTTTCATGCCCCTTTTCACAGGTCTTATCCCGGCTCTTGCATTCTTCGCAGTATACTGTTTCGCGGTAAATAAACATGATAACGTCGGCATCCTGCTCAATGGCACCCGACTCACGCAAATCGGCCATCACCGGGCGCTTGTCAGTTCGGCTTTCGAGGGATCTGTTGAGCTGCGACAAGGCAACAACGGGCACCGAAAGTTCCTTGGCCAGGGCTTTAAGCGAGCGCGAAATTTCTGAAATTTCCTGCTGACGGCTCTCCGGATTACTCCCACGCATCAACTGCAGATAATCGACAACAACCAGACCCAGACCATGTTCTGCTTTAAGACGCCGCGCCTTGGAACGAAGCTCAAGCACCGAGATGGCCGGGGTATCATCGATAAAAATCTGGGTTTCACTGAGCTGGCCCGCAGCCATGGTCAATTTGGGCCAGTCCGACTCACCCAGATGGCCGGTTCGCAAGCGACCGGCGTCAACTTTGGCCAACGAACAGAGCATTCGCTGCACCAGCTGCTCCTTACTCATTTCCAGAGAAAAGACAACCGCCGGCAGCGGATTGTCGTCATGGGTGGTAGCATATTCAATCAGGTTCAGGGCAAAGGCGGTTTTCCCCATGGAGGGACGGGCAGCAATGATGATCAAGTCACTCGGCTGCAACCCGGCCGTCATTTTATCCAGGTCGAGGTATCCGGTCGGAACTCCGGTTACCAGTTCCTTGCGCTCGTAGAGTTTTTCAATTGTACGGAAGGTGTCCTTGAGAATGTCCCGAACCGGAAAATACGAAGGGCGAGTGCGGTTTTCAGCAATCTCGAAGATTGCTTTTTCAGCGCGATCAAGAATCTCTTCCATATTGCCACCATCGTACCCTTGCGTGGCAATATCAGTCGACACCTCGATCAGCTTCCTCGCCACCGCCTTCTCTTTAACCAGCTTACAGTAGTAGGAAATGTTGGCGGCGGTCGGGACATAATCAACCAGAGTGGCCAGATAACTGCTTCCCCCGGCGGCATCCAACTCCTGGCGTGATTTGAGCTCAGCAGTAAGGGTCACCAGGTCAGCCGGTTCGTTGCGCTCGGACAATCGAATCAGACCATGAAATATTTTGCGGTGACTCTCCCGATAAAAATCGCTCGGCACGAGAACTTCCAGAGCACGGTTGAGTGCCTCGTTTTCCAGCATCACCCCCCCCAGAACGGACATTTCCGCTTCAAGGTTCTGGGGTGGCAAACGATGTGAAGACAATTCGGACATACATTTTCTCCCAACAACTGACAGTGTCGGCAAGATAGCAGGAAAAAGCAACGACACAAAACAAAAAGAGGATCCGTAAACAGACCCTCTTTTTTTCAACCTGACTGACTGCCATGACGGCGCTAAAAAAACCACTCTCTAAAATAATGGCGTTCCCATGCTCTGGCGCTTACGCAGTCGTTTATCCTGATACATCAGGTCATCGGCACGACGCATGGTATCTTCGAGGCCTGTCCCAGCCCCTTCACTGGTAGAAACCCCGACGGAAATCCCCAGCGGCAAATCCTTACGGTTGCCGTTATAAACATCAACAGCCTGCTGAATCCGCCGGGCTACCATTTCACCGGTTTTCTGATCGGTAGAGGGCATAAGAACGATGAATTCATCACCCCCCACCCGGGCGAGGATATCGTCTTTGCGCAGACATTTACGCATCAGGTTTGATGCGGCCTGCAGCAACTCGTCCCCTTTTTTGTGGCCGAACGTGTCGTTAGCCAGTTTCAAACCATCAAGATCGGCAGCAATAATGGTTAGCGGATAACTACGACCGCCCTCCAATCGCCCTATTTCACTTTCCAGGAAGGCTCGATTGTACAGATCCGTCAACTTGTCGCGCAGGCTGAGGTATTCCAGCTGCTCTTCAGTTTTCTTACGGCTGGTGATGTCGGTGTTACTGCTGCGGATACCGACAAACTCATCTTTTTCACCGTAAACAGGGAGACAGGTATGATCGATCCACTTAATCTCCCCTTCACGGGTCACGATCCGGAACTGAATCCCACTAAGATCTTGCTGCAACGTTGCATCATGGACGTGAACCATCCATGTTTCCAGGTCTTCCGGGTGAACCATCTGCCTGATCAGTTCGGGATTTTCTTGCAATTCCTGTTCTGAATAACCGGTGATCCGTTCACAGGCAGGAGATGTATAGATAATTTCCCCATCAGGGTTCTGCCAGAGAATCCAGTCGGTTGCCACGTCGGAAATAGTTTTAAACAGCTTCTTGCTGTCCTGTAGTTCTTTTCTGCTTACACTCAAGGATTGCCGCATAATTTCCATGGTCGTAGCGAGCAGACCGATTTCGTCGCTGGTCTTTACCCGGATCGGACGTTCAAGATCGCCGGAGGCGAAGGCTTTTGCCTTGTCAACCAGATACGTCAGGGGTTTCAAAAAGAAGCGGATCAAAGACGCAATCACCAGAAATCCGAATCCAACCATCAGTAACCCATAGAGAATACTGGTATTGCGCTGATTTAACGCCAACCCAAGAATCTCGGAATTATCATGGATGCGCTTGACATGAAAATTCACCTGACCGTTAAAATCCTGAATAGGGATGATCTGAACAAACTCACTATTGACCCGGAAAAACAGGTCCTGATTAGCCCTGATAGTGTTCAAATCTTCATCGGAAAGATTGATCAAACACATGCGATCAGAAGTACCAGCGATACGCCGATGATCCCCCTCTTTGTGTGAGCACAAAAACCATTCACCAAACACTGCGCGTTTCCAGATATTGAGAATCCGCTCCTCTAAAAACATCCCCAATTCCAACGCACCAATGTAAGCGCCCTCATAAAATACTGGCTCAATATGGCGCAGCGCGTAACCATTGATCCCCTCTTCCCAACCAACAACAGACTTTCTGGTACGGTTAACCTCTTCCACCATCGGGCGCAAATCAGTCAAGTCATCACCATAAACATCGGGGCGGTGGGCACGAAAAAAAGTTCGATTATCAGGCAGATGAAAATGATAAATATCAATATCAGAGCGCCGTAAAAGCTCCCCTGCAGCAAGGGCTCTGGTAGCAAGATCCTGTCGGTCTCTACGTGCAAAGGCCCCAATCAGATTGTCGTTGAGCAGCATTTGGCTAATGGAAGCGTTGAGAATCTGCCGGTTGACGTGAAAACGCCGCGGCACTACATCGCTCGCCATCTGAGCTGTTTCCTTTTCTTTTTCGGCAATAATCCTGGTGGTATCAAGCTGCGATTTAACAACAATAAAGCCCAACAGCAACAGAAACAGAATTCCGATGCAGCCAAGCATCTTGGTATAAAGGTGGGTTTTATTGATCGGCTCCAGCTTCAACGACAGGATCTCCGTACATGAAATTTATCTGTAAACTCTTATCAACGCCCCCAACCTTATTTTATTGTATCTGTTCAGCTCCGGGTCTTCGGATCCTATGTCAAGGGACGCTATTCATCATCCATGACCGCTTGCTGTCGCCGGCCATGATGACAGGCACCCTTGTTACGATCAGACCGGCAGCAAACCACCATCCGTCGGATTAAGCTTGCGATAAAAACAACTGGCGCGTGCCTTTCCCGACTCGGGATCCTTAGTATGGCATACGCCATCTCCTTGAGGCTGAACCCGATAAATCAAAGCATCCTGATCGCAATCGATATAAATGTCGATAACTTTGAGATAGTCCCCCGACGTTTCTCCCTTGGTCCAAAGTTCGTTGCGCGAGGTCGACCAGAAGGTCGCCATCCCCTTTTCCAGGGTAATCTGCAACGCCTCGCGATTAACGTAAGCCAGCATCAAAATGCGGTCATTGATCACATCCTGGACGATGGCAGGCACGAAGCCATCTCGTTTAGCGAAATCAATCAGCGGCATACTACCTTCTTCAAGCTTTTTCCTGTCCATAAATACCCACCCGCTCCTGCAAATTAAAAAAAGCTCAACCCGCTTATTCTGTCAATAAGTATTTATTACTTCAAGCACAGTTTTATTAAAACGGTTCCTAACCAACTTTTTTCCGCTCGACGACGAAAAAGGGGCACCGGCCAGAATGCCCGATACCCCTTTTTCATTGTTCCTGCCCTCGTGCAATCCCCGGCAAAACAGCCGGGGCTACAACAGAGCAATCTTTATTTGTATCTGTTGAGCACCGGGGCTTCGGATCCTATGTCAAGGGACGCTTGTCGTCATCCATGACCGCTTGCCGTCGCCGTCCTTGGCGACAGACACCCTTGCCACAGGATCCGAAGGCCCTGCGCAAGTATAGAGAGCTGAATAGTTACCTTAATTTTTACTTACAGATCAGTTGCCAGCCATAATCGCGGCAACGTCGCCGGCAACATCACCAGTCGGTTTGATATCGAAATTTTCCACCAGCACTTTGGCGACATTCGGTGACAGGAAGGCTGGCAAAGTCGGCCCCAAACGAATATGCTTGACCCCCAAAGCGAGTAAAGCGAGGAGCACAACGACGGCTTTCTGTTCATACCAGGCGATGTCGTAAGAAATCGGCAGATCGTTGATATCCTCCAGACCAAACACTTCTTTAAGCTGTAACGCTATATATGCCAGTGAATAGGAATCGTTACACTGGCCGGCATCAAGAACCCGTGGGATACCGCCGATATCGCCAAGATTGAGTTTGTTGTAGCGGAATTTAGCACATCCAGCAGTGAGAATAACGGTATCTGCCGGCAGCGCCTCGGCCACCTCAGTAAAATAACTGCGGCCAGCCTGACGCCCGTCACAGCCAGCCATGACGACAAAACGCTTGAGGGCACCTGATTTGACCGCGTCAACCACCTTGTCGGCCAGAGCCATGACCTGGGCATGGGCGAAGCCCCCAACGATGACACCAGCTTCAATTTCAACAGGAGCGTCACAGGATTTAGCTTGGGCAATGATTGCGGAAAAATCCTTGGCACCACCTCCCCGCGGACGATCGGCGATGTGGGTTGCTCCCGGCCAACCGGCCATGCCGGTGGTGTAAATGCGATCTTTATAAGCCTCTTTAACTGGTGTAATACAGTTGGTGGTCATCAGAATCGGGCCGTTAAAGGAGGCAAACTCCTTGTCCTGCAACCACCAGGCGTTGCCGTAGTTACCAACAAAGTGATCATACTTTTTGAAGGCCGGATAATAGTTGGCCGGCAGCATTTCACTGTGGGTATAAACATCGACACCGGTGCCTGCGGTCTGTTTGAGCAGTTCTTCCATGTCTTTGAGATCATGGCCGGAGATCAGAATACCGGGGTTGTTGCGGACACCAATGTTGACACTGGTGATTTCCGGATTGCCGTAGGTGGTGGTATGGGCCTCATCGAGCAGGGCCATGGTCGTCACCGCGACCTCACCACATTTCAGCACCTGGCCAACCATATCATCAACACTCAAGTCGCGCGTGGTCGTAGCAAGGGCGGAAATGATGAAATCGTAGATTTCCGGCTTCTCAAAACCGAGCACCGCAGCGTGATCAGCATAAGCTGCCATCCCCTTAAGACCGTAAATCAACAGTTCGCGCAGGGAGCGCACATCTTCATTGGCCTGTGACAACACTCCAACTTCCGCGGCCTTGGCGGCGTAGCTGCTTTCAGGGCCATTCCAGTTGAGGACATCAATATCACTGCTGTAGCCAATAGCCAACTTAAGGGCATCACGCTTGGAGACTGAGGCTTTGATCAGATCAACAAAGCGGTCGTTATCAAAGTTGGCGTTGGTAATAGTCGCAAAGAAGCTCTGGCAGATGAACAGCCCGACGGACGGATCCAGTTTGTCCTGTTTTTTAGCTTCTTCGGCGACAACCGCCAAACCTTTGAGGGTATAGACCAACAGATCCTGAAGACCGGCGGTGTCCTCCTTCTTGCCACAGACGCCGGCGATAGTACAACCGGTTCCCTTTGCTGTTTCCTGACACTGATAACAGAACATACTCATAAAACGCTCTCCTTTTTGATGGGTTATAGGTTGTTGCTCCTGATATTTCTTGAGTGTAACAGTGCCGCAAATCAGACAAATAAAAATTGACGTAGATCAAAAGCACAACAGAAACATCTTTTTTATCTTTTTGACCTGAATCAATTTATTTTCTCCGTGACCCGTATAAAATCGGCCTCACATCAACCAAGGAGAATCCCAATGACAATACAGACATTAAATAAAGATATGACGATCAAAGACATTCTCGATCAATGGCCTGAAACCTTAGATGTATTTGTTGCTAACGGCTTTGACAATTTTCGTGACGAGAAACAACGCAACGCGGTCGTGCCCTACCTGAAACTGGAACGAGCGGCACAGATGAAAAACTATGATCTGGATAACTTTATGGTCATGTTGCGCGATCAGATAACCCTGAATACCCATCAGGTCGATATCACCATGAAAAAAACCGAGCATGACAGCGGCGATATCCACATCGCCGGCCTGCTCCCTTGCCCGGTGCGTCTACCATTACTGGAGAGTTTTGATACCTTCATTGAAAAATTCACTGCCGATACCGGCCACCGCGTCAGCTACAAACTCGAAGCCGCTTCAGTAGGTGCCGACTGGATTAGCGATCACGTCCGCGGCATTGAAGATCCGGAAAAGCTCCCCGATATTTTTATCTCCGCCGGGTTTGAAACCTTTTTCGATCACAAAACCATTGGCCGTTTTAAAGATCAGGGCGTTTTTGAGGATATCAGCGATGCTGAAGTCAATCGCGATTTTGTTGACCTTGATATCCGTGATCCCCGGGGGGACTACTCCATTGTTGCAGCAGTTGCCGCAGTATTCATGATCAACCATGATGTGCGTGGAGACTTGCCGATTCCACGGCGCTGGAGTGATCTTTTAGAGCCCGAATTTGCTCAGCAGGTGGCCCTGCCGGTAGGCGATTTTGATCTATTTAATGCCCTGTTACTGGCTATCCACAAGGAACACGGTAATGAAGGGGTCAAAAAGCTTGGACGCTGCATGCTTAAATCGATGCATCCATCACAGATGGTAAAAAACGCAAAACGGGTAACTGAAGCCAAACCTTACGTCACCATCATGCCTTATTTCTTCACCAAAATGGCACGTATGGTTAAAGGTCTTGAAATCATCTGGCCGGAGGATGGTGCGGTAGTAAGCCCGGTATTCATGCTGACCAAACGCTCTACCCTGGACAAAACCCGCCCCATTGCCGAATTTTTAAGTGGTAAGGACGTTGGTGAAATATTATCTCATAAAGGCCTGTTCCCGTCCCTCAATCCTCTGGTAGACAACAAGCTGGAAGGGAACCATCCGTGGAAATGGATCGGCTGGGATTATATCTACCAATACGACATCGGCACTCTGATCCATGACACCAACAAAATTTTTGAAGATGCTCTGGGCATCGACTCGAGTCAAGGAGTTTAATCGTGCGCTTTCTAACTGTTTCCGGGCCCCCATCTTCAGGAAAAACATCTGTGATTCTGAGGGTCATTGAGGCCTTACAACAACGCCAACGCAAGATCGGCGTGGTCAAGTTCGACTGTCTGCTGACTGACGATGATGCCCTTTATGCCAAAAAAGGGGTGATGGTAAAAAAAGGGCTCTCCGGCGCCCTGTGCCCCGATCATTATTTTGTCAGCAATATCGAAGCTTGCGTTACCTGGGGCAAGGAAAACGACTGCGAATACTTGATCAGTGAGAGTGCCGGGCTGTGCAACCGCTGTTCTCCCCACATTAACGATATCACCGCCATCTGTGTCATCGACAATTTAAGCGGGGTCAACACCCCACGCAAAATTGGTCCGATGTTAAAATCTGCCGATATCGTCGTGATCACCAAGGGCGATATCGTCTCCCAGGCCGAACGTGAAGTCTTTGCCTCGCGTGTCAAACAGGTCAACCCTGGCGCCGTCATCATGAACATCAACGGCATCACCGGACAAGGGGCGTTTGAATTGACCAGTCTGTTTGAAGCTGCCTCCAACATCGACACCCTCAAAGGAAAAACCCTGCGGTTCTCCATGCCGGCCGCCCTGTGTTCCTACTGTCTCGGTGAAACCCGCATCGGTGAGGAATATCAAACCGGCAATGTGCGCAAAATGGAGATGGAGGACAAACAATGAGATTGACTGAACTGTACCAGCAACCGCTGACCGCTATCCTGGCCGAGCATCCCTATATTGAGGACTTTATTACCTCGTTCGGCCTGACGATTACAGCAAACAATAGCAGCCTCGAACACTACCTCGACCAGCTTAATCCCGATTTCCTCGAAGACCTGGGCCTCAGTCGCGAACAACTGCAGCGCAGCCTTGATGATTTTCTTAATGGCATGCTGGCACTGCGCAAACCCCTCGACAGGGTGGAATCCCTCACTATCATCGGTGGCCGTAATAAATCGGGGGAAGCAGAGCATGTTGAACTGACCCTGCAGCCGGGAGAAGTGACCTGCATCGTTGGCCCCACCGGCTCAGGCAAAAGTCGCCTGCTCGCCGACATCGAATGGGTAGCCCAGGGGGATACCCCGACGGGACGCAAGATCCTGATTAACGATCAGATACCGGACAGCCAGTGGCGTTTTTCTACTGAACACAAGCTGGTCGCACAGCTGTCGCAGAACATGAACTTCGTCATGGATCTAACGGCGGAGGAATTTATTCAGATGCATGCCGAAAGCCGTCTGGTGACCAATCCGCAGGAAAAAGTCGCCCAGATTCTGGAACAGGCCAATATGTTGGCCGGCGAACAGTTTCGTCCCGACACACCGGTAACTGCTTTAAGCGGCGGTCAATCACGAGCACTGATGATCGCCGACATGGCATTTTTAAGCAAATCCCCGATTGCCCTGATTGACGAAATAGAAAACGCCGGCATCGATCGTAAAAAAGCGCTGAACCTACTGATTCGAGAAGAAAAAATTGTTCTCATGGCAACCCATGATCCGATTCTGGCGCTGATGGGTGATCGCCGCCTGGTCATTAAAAATGGTGGTATCGCCAAGGTCATCACGGCCAATGAAGCGGAACGCTGCAATCTTCAGCGCTTAGAAGAAATGGACAATCAACTCATGGCGTTACGCAACCGGATCCGTTCCGGTGAAACCCTGGAACAACTTTAAAGGAGCTATATTATGCATGATGGCTGTCAAGGTCAGGTAGGAGATGGCGCGAAGGTGGTGGACAAATTACGGATGATGGGATTTTCAAACGACAGTCTACCGCAAGAGGCTCAACTCATCTGTAAGGGTTGCGACCAGAATTTCACCATGGCGACCCTGGAATGTCGCTGTCCTCACTGCGGTATGGTTTATGGGGTTACCCCCTGCCATGCTCATGACACGAAAAGCATTCAGGCTGCAGGAGTTAACTATTAAGACGGTGCAAGGATCCGACGTTAAACCACTCTGTTTATCGACGCCCAGGAGAAGGAAGGGTGGACTCTTATTTTTTTCCTTCTAATGATTTCTGTTGTGCCATGGTCGAAATAAACTGCCAGAGAACGTCGCGGGAAGGCTCTTCCAGAGAAGTGAACCGCACACCACAGCTGTGTCCACGCTTTGAGTCGGTTTCCCCCTTCTGAGTCCAGCAGATTTCACCGGTTATCCGATGGATGAACTGCTGTTCGGGCAATTGAAAACCTAAGGTAATAATTCCATTAACCCTTGGCAAGGGGTTTCTGCCAGGGATTTCAATACATGCACCATCGATGCTCAGATTATAGATAGAGCCACTACAATCCTGTTGCAGGTAACGCAGCTTGACGGAAACGGGCTGGGGGAATTCACAGCGATAGTGATCCCTGGCACCAGCCATCATCCCCTGCAGTACCGACATGAACTTCTCGACACTACGCAAACTCACATCCGAAGAGTTGCTGTTAGCGTTCATGTTGTTACGCTCCTCGATGACCTCATCAAGCAGCTTACGGTAGCGATAAAAGCGTTTGAGCAGATCGTTGCGCTCAAAGGTGAAGCCATTGGAAGAGATCAGAACGTTGGTCACTGACACCTGAGTCTGACACTGGTCACAAACGATCACTTTCAACTCAGCCAGCAAGGGTGAGCGAATATAATTCTGACATTTGGGACATTTCATCATCAACATGGCAGACCCACTTTCACTGCTCAAAGGACCCTGAATGGACTATCGGTTTATCAGCTACGGCAAAGGCTCCCTGAGCATAGACGAAAAAAGGCCACGGGGAAATACCCTGCGGCCTTTAATCACATCCATACCCAAGAGAATCCGCAATAAAGGATCAAACTTCTTCAGGCACAACAACAACCTTGAGTTCGGCAGTGATGCCGGCATCAAGCTTGATGGTAACAAGATGTTCCCCGAGAGTTTTAATCGGCTCAGCAAGCTGAATTTTTTTGCGGTCAATGGTGATTCCGGCATCGGTTAACTTGGCTTCCAGATCCATCGAAGTCACCGAACCGAAGAGTTTGCCTTCTTCGCCGGCACGCTGAATAAAGTTACAGGTCACCTTCTCAATCCGCGCCTTAAAGGCAGTGGCATCGTTAGTCACCTTCTCAAGTTTACGTGCCAGTTGACGCTTCTGGTGCTCAAGCTCCTTGATATTACGGGCATCAGCCAGGTGTGCCAGCCCCTGCGGAACAAGATAATTTCTTGCGTATCCGGCTTTAACATTTACAATATCACCGATGGTGCCCAGCCCATCGACATTTTCTCGCAGAATGACATCTGTATTCATCTATTTACTCCGTAGCTTAAACGAATGTTGATCTGTGCGGATCGTGGATCAGCTCCCTATACCCTCACTAAACCGAATGTGAGGTAGTGTAGGGCAACAGGGCAATCTGCCGGGCATTTTTGATCGCCTCGGCAATATGACGCTGATGAGTTGCACAGGTACCGGAAATCCGACGGGGTACAATCTTGCCACGCTCAGACAGGTAGTAACGCAAGCTGTCAACATCTTTGTAATCAATTTTCGAGTTCTTGTCGGCACAGTAACGGCAAATCTTGCGCCGTCCAAAGCGCCGGCGCGGTGCTGGTGAACTGGGACGTCCTGAAGTTTCAAAAGCCATGGTGATAATCTCCTGATCAGTAGTTGTAGTTATTCGTCGTCTTCGTCGTCGTCAAGATCTTCATCGTCGTCGTCATCTAGCGCAACATTTGCAGCAGACCCAACCGGCTCTGCAGCAAAATCGCGATCCAGGCGCACGGTCAGAAAACGCAGGATTTGCTCGTCCAGCCGCAGACGACGTTCATACTCGGCTACAACCTCTGGTCCGGCACTGAACAGTACCTGAATGTAATTACCACGCTCAACTTTTTTAATCGGATAAGCAAGCTTGCGTACCCCCCAGTTGTCCAGCTTAACAATCTCAGCCTGTTGATCACTGAGAATTTTCTGGAATTTGTCCACCAGTACTGTCAGCTCGTCGCCAACAACCTCCGGATGAACAATGTAAAGTGACTCATAATTTCTCATTGAGCATTTACCCCTTTCGGATTAACAGCCCCGGGCATATCCCGGAGCAAGGAATGGCGCGAGCTCACCGTGAGCCCGCAGAACAAAGATCATTATCACGCAACCTGTACTATTACAAGAACTTTTATCTCTAAAATGAGATCAGACATTAAAACGAAAATGCATCACGTCTCCATCGATAACGCGATAATTTTTCCCTTCTAATCGTAACAATCCCTTTTCCCTGGCACCCGTTTCCCCGCCTGAGTTGATGTAATCATCATAGGCTGTGACTTCGGCACGGATAAAACCCTTTTCAAAATCACTATGAATCACCCCGGCAGCTTGAGGCGCAGTGGCCCCGTTGGGGACAGTCCAGGCCCGCACTTCTTTCGGGCCGGCAGTGAAATAGGTAATCAGACCGAGCAGGCGATAGCCGGCGTGAATCATCCGGTCAAGTCCCGAGCTCTCAAGACCTAGCTCTGACAGAAAATCAGCCTTTTCATCCTTATCCAGTTCGGCGATTTCCGCCTCTATCTTGCCGCATAAGGTCAGCATCTCTGCACCCTCAGCGACAGCATGCTCACGCACATGAGTGACAAAAGGGTGAGTACCGGCAAGGTCATCCTCAGCCACGTTGGCAAGGTACAAAACCGGCTTAACAGTGATCAGATGAAGATCCCGGATCAACAGCTTTTCATCTTTTTCAAGAACCACTGAGCGCGCCGGTAACCCCTGATTGAGAGCTTTGGCGATCTTTTCCAGAACAGCAACCTCAGCCTGCAGCTTTTTATCACCACTTCTGGCCTGTTTGCTGCTGCGCTGAATGCGCCGGTCAACACTGTCAAGATCGGCCAGGTTGAGTTCAGTCTGAATGACTTCGATATCACGCAAAGGATCAATCGAGCCATCAACGTGAACAACGTTATCATCCTCAAAACAACGCACGACATGGGCGATAGCATCCACCTGACGAATATGACCGAGAAACTGATTACCCAGCCCTTCGCCGCGACTAGCTCCTTTTACCAGACCGGCAATATCAACAAACTCCATCACCGTCGGCACAACCTCTTTGGGCTTAACCAGTGAGGCCAATACATCCATCCGTGAATCCGGAACGGCCACCATCCCAACATTCGGCTCAATAGTACAAAAAGGATAATTGGCAGATTCAGCCCCGGCTGCGGTGATCGCATTGAAGATAGTCGACTTGCCGACATTCGGAAGGCCGACAATGCCACATTTGAAACCCATGAATTTTCCCCTAAAAAAAGGATAGCCGAAGCTCGAGCTTCGGCTATCCGATCATCTATCTGTTGTTTGTACCGGTCAGATCAACAATGGTGCAATAACCAGAGATACAACGCTCATCAGCTTGATCAAAATGTTCATCGATGGACCGGAGGTGTCTTTCAGCGGATCACCAACGGTATCACCGATAACCGCAGCAGCATGAGCGTCGCCGCCCTTACCTTCGCCTGCAAGTTGACCACTTTCAATATACTTTTTAGCGTTATCCCAGGCACCACCACCGTTGGACATGAATAGCGCCAACAGAACACCGGCCAGAGTAGCACCAGCCAGCATTCCACCCAGTGCTTCCTTGCCAAGCAGAAAACCGATCAGAACCGGGGCGGCGACAGCAACAACACCGGGAAGGATCATTTCTCTAAGGGCGGCCTTGGCAGAGATATCGATACATTTCTGGGAATCAGGCTTAGCACCTTCCTTGCCTTCAAGCAGGCCCGGAATTTCACGGAACTGGCGACGAATCTCATCAACCATGGCTCCCGCTGCCCGACCAACGCTGGTCATGGTCATGGCACCGATCAAAAACGGCAGAGAGCCACCAATCAACAGACCGATAACCACCATCGGCTCAATCAGGTTGATGGATTCCAGACCGACGGTTGTTGCATAGGCAGAAAACAGTGCCAGTGCGGTCAGCGCAGCAGAACCGATAGCAAAACCTTTACCGATCGCGGCAGTGGTGTTACCGATAGCGTCGAGGCCATCAGTAATTTTACGCACGTCAGGTCCCAGACCAGCCATTTCCGAAATGCCTCCGGCGTTATCAGCGATGGGGCCATAGGCATCAACCGTCATGGTGACACCAACGGTCGCCAGCATCCCGACGGCAGCAATACCAATTCCATAGAGGCCGGCAAAAGCGTTGGCAACAAAGATAGCAAAGGCAATAATCAGAACCGGCAGAACCGCGGATTCAAGACCAATAGCCAGGCCATGGATGATGTTGGTTGCCGGACCGGTCTTGCTGGCTTCAGCGATCCGTTTTACCGGGCCATGAGCAGTGTAGTATTCAGTAATCTGACCGATAGCGATGCCGGCAAGGCTACCAATGAGGATAGCCCAGAAGATACCTGCGTTCAGCCCGGCTACTTTAATATAAATAAAAGCTGCAATCAGAAAACCACCGGCGGCAACAAAGGTTGTATAGTGCAGCGCCTTGGCCGGATCCAAAGACTTAAGCAGACGCATCGAAAAAATTCCGATGACCGAGAAGACCAGACCGATCATTGCCAGAGCCAGAGGCAAAAGCATGGCCGCCGCCTGAACATTGGCACCGGAACCGAGCTTACTGAGCAGCAACGGGCTGGCGGCTACAGCAATGGCCATGGTGGCGATAATTGAACCGACATAGGATTCAAAAATGTCGGCACCCATACCAGCGGTGTCGCCAACACAGTCGCCGACATTGTCAGCGATAACACCCGGGTTACGGGGATCGTCTTCAGGAATACCTGCTTCCACCTTACCGACCAGGTCAGAACCAACATCAGCGGCCTTGGTGTAGATTCCACCACCAACACGAGCAAACAAAGCAATGGATGAGGCACCCATGGCAAAGCCACTCATATGCTTGGCCGTCTCAACATCACCGCCATAAAAAATGAAGGCAACACCAACACCAACCAGACCCAGGGAAGCAACAGCAAGACCCATAACAGCGCCGCCGTTGAAAGAAACTTCCAGAGCACGCGCCTGACCGTGGGCACGGGCCGCTTCAGAGGTTCTGACATTGGCCCGGGTAGCGGCTTTCATGCCGATAAATCCGCACGCCATGGAACACACAGCACCGCCAACAAAAGCCAGGGCACTATGGATACTCATGGCAACGGCAATCAATACAAAAACTACCGCAATAAAAATGGCCAGGGCGCGATACTCGCGATTTAAGAAGGCCATAGCACCTTTGTGGATATCCTCTGATATCTCACGCATCTTGTCGTTACCCACAGGTTGTGATTTGACGTTGTTGTAGATCACCAGCGCGATCACAAAACCGATCACCCCGAGTATGGGGGCCCATGCTTGCAGTTGCATTTGTCTCGCCTCTTTCGTCTGATAAGGGTTTAAAGATTGTCTTCCAGATTATAACCGTTAAATTTATTCATGGCGGCATCAACCCCACCATTGATGATTAATTCAGCCGCATCTGCTGCGACCCCTACCATGGTGGGGAGCCCGATGCGCTCAACGGAATTAAAAGACCCGAGCACATGACGGGTCACATCTCCATGTTCCGGCTTACCGATGCCGAAGCGCAAGCGCACAAAGTCGCGGCGCCCCACGACACTGATAATATCGCGAATCCCGTTGTGGCCGCCAGCCCCCCCTTCCTTGCTGATTTTTAATCGTCCGAAGGGTAAATCAAGATCGTCGTAAATCACGACAATATCAGCAGGGTCCACCTTCAGGGCGCAACTGGCAGCATGAACACAGCCACCACTGCGATTCATATAGGTCTGGGGAAGAATGATAGTAGTTTGTTGCGAGGCAACCGCCCCGACCCCATAGATCCCCTGGTAACCTTTTTTTTTCAGAGCAATACCAAAACGCCCGGCAACCTGTTCCGCCACCATAAACCCAATATTGTGGCGGGTTGACACATATTCACTGCCATAATTACCAAGTCCAACCAGAAGTTTCACTTATCAAACCGTCGGCATATTAATCTTCTGCATGCTCTACCGCATCAGCATCTTCATCGCCCCCGCCTTCTTCTTCCTCAACCTTCGGAGCAATAACAGTAACGACCGTAAAGTTAACGTCAAACACCAGTTCAACACCTGCGGGAACAACAACCTCTTCAACGTGGACTGTATCTCCAATTTCCAGCGCTTCGATATTGATGTCCAGGGACTGTGGCACTTCGGTCGGCAGACAGGCAACTTCCAGCTCTTTTCTGATTAACTGGGTTGAACCACCCATCTTCTGCCCTTTGGAGATCCCCACAAGATTGACCGGCACCATGAAGTAGCCTTTTTCCTTAAGGTTAATTGCATGGAAATCGACGCTGAGCATGTCACGGCGCAGCGCGTGGTTCTGGGCATCCTTTAACACTACAACTTTCTGATCAAGTCCGGCTCCGGACAGGGTAATCAGGGTATTCCAACCCGCTTCACCCGACACCGCCTGTTGCAGTTCCTTGGGATCAACTGAAACCATTGTTGCGTCCATTCCCTTACCATAGACAATCGCTGGAACCTTGCCTGCGGCCCTTAATCTCCGTGCAAAACCCTTGCCTGCATTCTCCCGTGCTTCTACTTCCAAAACAACCTGAGCCATCTATTTGTCCTCCGTGTAAATTGGGTATTCGTATATGCTGATAAAATCTCGATTTATTCTATACAAACAGCGAGCTGACCGACTCCGCATTATGAATGCGGCGGATCGCTTCAGCAAGCAGATAACTGACTGACACCCCCTGCAAGGTATCACATTGATTCAGTTTTTCCTGAATTGGGATGGTATCGGTGACAAAAACCTTTTTTAGTGGGCTTTCAGCGATACGCTCCAGGGCCGGCCCCGACAGCACCCCGTGAGTAGCAAAGGCGTAAACAGCCGATGCACCCTGATTCTGCAGCGCAGTAGCAGCAGTACATAGTGTGCCGGCAGTATCAATCATATCATCGACAATGGCGCAGACCTTACCTTTGACATCACCAATAATATGCATAACTTCCGACACATTAGGGCCGCTGCGGCGCTTGTCGATAATGGCCAGTCCAGCATCGAGACGTTTAGCAAATGCGCGAGCACGTTCGGTACCACCGGCATCAGGCGATACGATGACCAACTCACCCAGATTCAGACGCCGAATCTCTTCGAGCATAACCGGTGCGGCATACAGATGATCGACGGGGATATCAAAAAATCCCTGAATCTGACCGGCATGCAGATCGATGGTCAACAAACGGTCGATGCCGGCAACAGACAGCAGGTCAGCAACAAGCTTGGCAGTAATCGGCGCCCGTGGTGCGACCTTGCGATCCTGGCGAGCATAACCGAAATACGGGACAACCGCATTGATGCGGGCGGCAGAAGCACGTTTCAGAGCATCGGTCATCACCAGCAATTCCATCAGGTTATTATTTGCCGGGGAGCAGGTTGACTGAATAACGTAGACATCGCGGCCACGCACGTTATCATTGATCTCAACCAACACTTCTCCGTCGGAAAAGGTCTTGACCTTGGCGTTACCGAGATTTACCGAGAGGTGTCGGCAAATGTCATGGGCTAAAGGCTCATTGGAATTACCGGTA
>JAGYPB010000027.1 GCA_018399135.1 Deltaproteobacteria bacterium
CGGGTTTTCCTGATAAATATTTTTCAGGCCTTGATAGCGTTCCAACTATTCTCAACCAGAATATCTTTAATAACTGTCAACGGCTCCTGCAGAACACCATCCATGCGCAATTCTGCGGCACGCAAAGCAACACCGGTATAGGTAAGACCGGCAATCAGAAAGTCTTGATCGCTTCGCAGCACTCCCTCGGCAAGCCCGCGGCGCAAATGCTGCTGGAGGAAACGGAAGGGATCGGTGTCACAGATGGGAGAGAGCCCGGCCACGGCGCCTCCGTGCTGCATAAAGAGCATATATTTCATCATGATGGGGTCATCTTCAACCAACTCACAAACCAGATAGGTAAAGACTTTCAACACCTCCCGAACCGACTCATCGCCCGTCAACCGTGACTGCAACAGATCGCTGAACTCATCCACCGTGTAGGCGTGAATTCGCCTGGCAAGGGTTTCCTTATCTTTAAAGTGACTGTAAATCGCGCCGGTACTGACCCCGGAAGCTTCAACGATGTCGGGAATCGAAACACCACAATAACCTTTTTCTACGAACAGCTTCCGGCTGGCCATAATAACCTTACTGATTTTTTCTTGCGGATTAATCGTGCGCTTTTTTAGTCCAGTTACTATACGAGCCATGCATTACTCTCCTTGAAAAATCCCAAAGTGACAAGCCTTACACCACACCCAAATCAGCGCATCAGTTGCCTCTGGCGAACGATCTCAAACAAGGCTATTCCCGCTGCAACTGATGCGTTCAGGGAACTCAACCGGCCGCCCATAGGTATTGCCAGAAGAGCATCGCAATGTTTACGTATGTTAGGCCGCAGGCCGCTCCCCTCACTACCAACGACCAGAGCGACAGAGCCACTCAAAGGGAATGTAAACAGATCTTTGGCCTCAACCTCACCAGCCAGTCCATAACACCAGACCCCTGCCCGCTTGAGCACTTCCAAAGCACGCGCCAGATTAGTAACCTGGCACAAGGGCAGATGTGCCAGGGCACCGGCAGCCGCCTTTTCAACGACAGGGGTTACCGGACAGGCCCGATCCTTGGCGACCACGACCCCGTGACATCCCGCTCCTTCGGCACTGCGCACCAGGGCTCCAAAATTATAGGGGTCGGTGATACCGTCGAGAATCAGAAAGAAAGCATCATTTCCGGCGCGCTTAAAGCGCGCGATCAACTCTTCTAAAGAAAGATAACAAAAAGGCTCCAGCCTGAGTACGGCCCCCTGATGGCGGTCATGACCTACCAGACGATCGAGATCATGGCTACTGAGTTGTCGAACAGCAACCTTTTGCGTTGCGGCCTGTTGGCGCAACGACTCAAAACGCTGCCGACGACTGTTTTCAGCCAGCAGAAGCTCTACCGGCTGTCGCCCACCACCGGCAAGGGCCTCGACCACCGGGTTGATACCGTACAAATAGTCTGCCATCAGCCCTCCAGAGCCCTGCTGATTTCTGCTAGAATTTGCCCGGCAGCGGCAAGGGGATCAGCAGCAGCGGAAATCGGGCGGCCAATCACCAATGCCGTAGCACCAGCGGCAATGGCATCCGCCGGAGTCATAATGCGTTTTTGATCATCCGCAGCGGCAAACGCCGGGCGCACACCAGGAGTAACGATGGCAAATCCCTCGCCACAAACAGCGTGGATCAAAGCGGCTTCTTTGGGAGAGGCCACCACACCGTCAAAACCGGATGCTTGTGCCAGGCGCGCCAACCGCACGACCATCTCATCAACTGACCGTTCAATACCGATCTCCGTCAACGTCGCCAGATCTGAAGACGTAAGAATGGTAACTGCGAGCATTTGCGGTCTTGAGCAGCCGACTTCATGACAATAGGCCCCTACTTGGTCTACGGCGGTACGCATCATTTCGGCGCCACCCAAAGCATGAACATTAAATATCCGCACACCCAGTCGTGTTGCTTCAACGGCGGCCTTGGCGACAGTATTAGGGATATCATGGTATTTAAGATCTAGAAAAACTTCTGCCCCCTGATCAATGACCATCCTTACTACCTCGGGACCACAGCGGGTAAACAACTGCTTACCGATCTTGAAGACACCGACGTTATCCTTGAGGGTTTTGACCCAGTGTTGGGCCTGATGAAAATCATCAACATCCAGGGCAAAAATCAAACGTTCTTTGGCGCTGTTATTCATTCTTCTCTCCCGGCCAGAGCACGTGCCTGAGCTGTGCTCTCCTGAACTCGTGATATAAGGGGGCGAGCCTGTTCAACACTTAACTGTTGTCTTATGGCCATGCTCTTGAGATAAGCAACCTCTGCAAGGGAATCCACCAGCAACTTGCTTTTGTCGGGCAACTCGAGCCCATCAAGATTGTCCACCAGCATGTGGTCGTCCAGGGTTCCATCAGCTCGAAACTCCACATCACGCAAAACAAAAGAATAGGGTTGTGGCAAGACCCGCAGCTCCTGGGCAATTTCTTCAATAAAACGAGGATTTACCGGCTTTATTGAGGCATGGATTTCACGGTAAAGATTATTATAAATGGTCAGGATCTGACCAAGGATCCCTTCGATTTCCGTTCCACATGACTCATGCATGCGCAACAGATCGCGCTCCAGAAGACTGTAAAGCGTGCGGATACCGTCAAACTCACGCAGCCCCGACTTTCTGAACAGATCACGCGCTTCAAGTTGCCCGAAGCAAGCCAGATTCAGTAATCGCGTTTCGATTTCGGTTAGATCGCCGACCTCTTTTCCCGTCGGCCGGGGATAATAATCCAGGGAGATAATTTTGCGCATGAACAGAGCTTTTTCGTCCAGTCGCCGCAGCCCTTCCATAATCATATTCTGAGTGCTCATGGACAGTCGCACAATGTCTTCCTGTTCGACGGCCTTGGCTTCAAAGTAAAAAGCGCCACGTGCAGCACTGAACAGATTGTAAACAATATTTTCCACTTCGCTGCGTGCTGCTGACCACAGATCCTTGGGAGAAACCGATGCCTGCTCAACCAGCAATTTTCCCAGAGTGGTGGTTTCAGTCACCTGCTCGCGCAGTTGTTCCAGTGCCCGCTGTTCAATCTTACCAAGGGAAAACAGAACTGAACCGATATCTTCGGCGGCAAAGGTACTGGTCGCAAAAACCACTTCACCCTGCTGGAAATATAATGCTTTACTGCCGCCAGTGAGAATAATATGAAGGATCCCACTCTTGCGGAACATATTGAAATAGGACAACAGATCAGGGATCGCCCCTTCTTCGAGCACGCCGGCCAGCAGAACCGGGGCCGTCGCCCTGGTATCGGCCAACAATAGATGTCCGGCAGACGCACAGAGCAGTTCCAGGGGCTTTTCAGCAAGCAACTGACAAACATCCGGCGGTAAACCCTGCAGTGCCCCCTTATTGACAAAAAACTCAGTCATACCACCTCATACTTAGCAACCGATAATTGCATCCTCACTTCAGATATCATCAGCTGCCACAACAAGCCGGCGTAAAGTGGCAACAATTTCTTCCAGAGGCACGGTTGACTGTTCACCGCTGGTTCTGATTTTCAATTCAACAGCCCCTTCCTGCAGCCCACGAGCGCCTACCGTGACTCGCAACGGAATACCCACGAGGTCAGCATCCTTGAATTTAATCCCAGGCCGTTCATCACGATCGTCAAGCAGCACCTCAACCCCCTGGGCCAGCAGTTGCGCGTAGATCTCTTCGCTGGTCTCACGCACCTGCACATCCTTGGGATTGAGCATCACCACCAGCACCTGAAAAGGAGCCAGGGGCAGCGGTAACTTGAGGCCATTCTCGTCATGGTTCTGCTCTATGGCCGCTGCCACGGTGCGGCCAACGCCGATCCCATAGCAGCCCATCACCAGCGACCGTTTTTGCCCCTGATCATCCAGAACTGTCGCTACCATGGACTCAGAGTATTTAGTACCAAGCTTGAATACATGGCCAACCTCAATCCCTCGCCAACTTTCAAAACGCCCACCACCGCATCGCGGACAGGGGTCGCCCCGCTCGGCACGGCGCAGATCAGCAAACTGCTCAATGGCCACATCACGCGGATGACTGACACCGACATAATGGCGATTGACAGCATTACCCCCAACCACATAATCACTCATGACGCGCACCTCATTGTCGGCCAACAGCCGAATATCAAGTCCGACAGGGCCGGCAAAACCGGCAGGGGCTCCGGTCACCTGGCGGATAACCTCCTCCTCGGCAGGCAGAACCCAGTCGACATCCAGCAAATTCGCGAGCTTGATGGTGTTGAGCTCACGATCACCGCGCAGCAATACGGCTACGACCTCTTCCGTCGAAGTCTGCAGAATGAGGGTTTTCACCAACCTGGCCGCAGGCAGGTCCAGAAAGTCAGCAACCTCCTTGATAGTTTTCTGGTTCGGGGTATCCACCAACTGCAGGGCCTGTTGGGGGGGCGCTGCTTCTTGCTCCTTCCACAGCACCTCGGCTTTTTCAACGTTGGCGGCATATTCACAGGAATTGCAGGAAACGATAGCATCTTCCCCCGATTCAGCGAGAACCATAAATTCGTGGGAAAAGCTGCCACCAATAGCACCACTGTCCGCCTCAACTGCGCGAAAGCGCAGACCACAGCGCTGGAAAACATTACGATAAGCCTGATACATCTTTTGATAGGAAATGTCGGCACCGGCATCATCGAGGTCAAAAGAGTAGGCATCCTTCATAATAAATTCGCGCCCGCGCATCAGACCGAAACGCGGTCGGATCTCATCGCGAAACTTGGTTTGAATCTGATAAAGATTGAGGGGCAACTGACGGTAGGATCTGACCGTATTGCGGACGATATCGGTCACTACTTCTTCGTGGGTTGGTCCCATACAGAAGTCTGCATCCTTGCGATCTTTAAAACGCAGCAGTTCCTTGCCGTATTTCTCCCAGCGCCCTGACTCCTGCCACAGTTCAGCCGGATTGGCCATCGGCATCAGACATTCGATAGCCCCGGCGCGATTCATCTCTTCGCGGATGATCTGTTCCATTTTACGAATGGAGCGCAACCCTAACGGCATATAATTATAAATACCGGCAGAAACTTTGCGAATCATGCCGGCCCGCAGCATCAGCTGGTGACTGATAACCTCGGCATCGGCAGGAACTTCTTTGAGAGTGGGTAGAAGATACTGGGAATAGCGCATCGTTTTTCCTGTTCATTGAGAAGGTGTTACCCAAACGGCCTGGCAGCCAAAAGGGGGATGCCGCCGGCACTTGGATTTTTAAGATAAACAAAAAAGCTAACCTGATAATGTATGCAAATGCAAGCACTTAACCACTGCCGGGGTCGGTGTCAATATTTTCAGCGGATTGCCGCGCGGCAACCTCCTGCCAGGCGGCAGCTATCAGGGTCTCGGCAAGATCGGCCTGGGGTACCTTGCATACCAGCTCACCACACCGAAAGAGAATCCCCTCGTTTGTTCCTCCAGCTATCCCCAGATCGGCCTCCCGCGCCTCACCAGGGCCATTGACAGCACACCCCATAACGGCAATCTTGAGCGGAAGGGGAAGATTCTGCAACCGCTCTTCAACCTCGCTTGCAATGTCGATCAGATTGATCCGGCAACGCCCACAGGTGGGACAACTGATAAACACCGGCCCACGTTGACGCAGTTCGAGACTTTTGAGAATCTCCCAGCCGACACGTACTTCCGTCACCGGGTCGCCGGTCAGGGAAACCCGCAAGGTATCGCCGATCCCCTCGCTAAGCAGAACACCCAATCCAACAGCACTCTTGATGGTGCCGCTGAACACCGTCCCGGCTTCGGTGATACCAACATGCAGGGGGTAGTCAACCTGCTGCGCCAGCAAACGGTAAGCAGCCACGGTACGCCCAATGTCAGAAGCCTTCAGGCTGATCTTGATTTGATCAAAAGATTCTTCTTCAAGCACACGGATATGATTTAAGGCACTTTCCACCATTGCCGCCGCAGTGGCATGCCCATGCTTGCGCAATAATTCTTTTTCCAGCGAGCCGCCATTGACACCAATACGGATCGGGATCTGCCGTTCCTGACATGCTCTTACTACCTCGGAAACCTTCCACCGTTCACCGATATTACCGGGATTGATGCGCAGCCCGTCAATACCGGCATCAATCGCCGCCAGGGCAAGGCGATAATCGAAATGGATATCAGCTACCAGCGGAATATTACAACCGTCCCGCACCTGCTTCAGGGCGCCGGCAGCGTCCTGATCAGGTACCGCACAACGAACAACCTCACAACCGGCCAGTTCAAGATCCATAATCTGACGTAAGGTCGCCGACACATCCCTGGTATCGGTACTGCACATCGACTGCACACTGATCGGTGCATCACCACCGATTAGAAGCCCACCGAGTTTTATTTGACGCGTCTTACGCCTCACGGAATACCTCCGAGCAAAGGAACTGAACAATGCAGCGCAGTCTACCCCATCAACAGGCACCAGACAACCGACAATGTTTGACAGCAACCGCTCACTAGAAGTAGTGTGCACCCTTCATTTACGCGTTTCTTCATCAGGGCGACTATCGCCAGACTAAGTTATGAAAAAAACCACCGAAAAGAAAAAAAATAAAAGCCCTGAACTTGACACCCTCAAACTGACAATTACCGGGCTGGATAACGAAGGGATCGGCACCGCTCAGGACGGAAATCGCATCGTTCTGGTACAGGGCGCATTTCCTTCTGAAACGGTCGTCGCGGAGATCGAACATCGCGGACGCACCCATATTTACTCCCACCTGCTCAAAATCCTGCGGCGCTCACCACTACGCACCGCCCTACCCGGCTGTACTCGTGAATCAAGCTGTCTGGGCTGCCCGTTGGTCAGCATGCAATACCAGGGACAACTGCAATTCAAGCAGCAACGCGTAGAGCTGGCTCTGGCGGCACAGATTCCGGCCGACAGCTTTTCCACTCTACCAGTATTACCCGCTGTCGATACTCTAGGTTACCGTACCAGCGCCAAACTGGTATTTTCCCGCAAACGAGAGAAACTGCTCCTTGGTCTCTACCGGCGTGGCAGTCATGATGTTGTCGATATTGCCGAGTGTCCGGTTCACCATCCGCTGATCAACCGCATTGCCACTATTGTCCGCGACGACGTAGCGCGCCAGCAGGTTTCAATATACAACCCACGGCATCAGCGCGGCTTGCTACGCTACCTGCTGATTCGCGTCAGTCCCGACAACAACCGTGCCCTGGTGACTTTTGTCTGTCATGACCGGGATTATCAGGAGCTGCCTAAACTCGCTAAAAAACTTGTTAAAAAGGTACCAGAAGTAATTGGAGTCCACCAGAACATCAACAGCTCCGGTGGTAACGTGATCCTCGGCAATGAATCCATCAAACTCCTCGGGCATCCTGACCTGATCGAACAGGTTGGTGACATCAGGTTGCATATCGCTCCCGAATCCTTTTTCCAGGTCAACACCCGGCAAGCGACAAGGATGTACGCTCTGATCGCTGACTGGACGGCACTAACCGGCAAAGAGATGGTTGTAGATTTGTTTTGTGGCATCGGCGGCATTGCCTTGAGCCTGGCCAAAGGGGCGCGCAACGTTACCGGCATTGAGGTTGTTCCGGAGGCCGTGAGAAATGCCAAAGCCAATGCAGCCCTCAACCAACTGAACAACTGCCGATTCATTGCCGGCGATGCGCTGGCTGAACTTGAGCGCCTTACCACCATCCCCGACCTGGTTACCGTTAACCCGCCGCGCAAAGGCTGTGGTGCTGAGCTGATCCACTACCTCCTCGAGCTGCGTCCTGCACAGATCATTTACGTCTCCTGTGATCCCGACACCCTGGCAGTGGATTTAAAACAGTTACTGGATGGCGGCTACCGGATTAAACGTCTGCAGCCGGTTGATATGTTCCCCCAGACCGCCCATATTGAAACCCTCGTCCAGCTGATTTCTGTGTAAACTGATCACCAGAAGCATTTTCTTCAAATTCACTCCTTTTCCACTGAAACTGTGATAGATTGTGAGCTGATGATCTGCCCGGCCACCAGCTGTTTTTTTGCTGAGCCAGAAACAGCAAACCTATTTTTCAGGAGCTTTTCATGTTGGAACTTGACTATCGCGGACATGCTTGCCCCTACCCTGTCGTTGAAACGCGCAAACAGATTCTAGCCAACTCTGCCGATAAACTGACAGTACTGGTTGACGATGACGTCTGCCGCGACAATGTCACCCGTCTGGCAGAGAAAATGGGTTATCAGACCACCGCAGTAGCCATACCCGACGGCTATCGGATGGAATTGAAGCCGCCGAGAATGCCGGCCGAAGCAACTACCCCGGTGCCTCAAAAGACGATATCAGGTGCTACCGTAATTTACTGTGGCAGCGACCGCATGGGCTCTGGTGACGATCATTTTGGCCGGGTTCTGCTGAAAAACTTCCTGATGACCCAGCTTGAAATTGACCCTCTGCCGGCGGCTATTCTGTTTGTTAACAGCGCAGTCCATCTGGTGTGCACCGGGTCTGAGGTTCTTGACACCCTCCAGGCCCTTAAACTTTCCGGCGTCGATATCGCCAGCTGTGGACTATGTCTCGACTTTTACAACCGGAAAGATCAACTTGAAGTCGGACGCATCACCAATATGTTTGACATCGTCGACATCCAACATCAGGCCGGGCGCGTCATTTCCCCCTGATCGACGGTAACCGGTTCGCGCTGACAAGGCAAAACTCCAACGGAAAAGAAAGTTAACGCATCAATCTACGGGTAATCAGACCCTGGTTTTGATTAACCGCACTTTTATCACTTTGCCACATTCAGGGAGCAACATGCTGAAACAACGTCGTAGTGGCATCCTGCTGCACCCCACCTCCCTTGCGGGGCCGCAGCATACCGGTTCTTTAGGACAGGAAGCGCGTGACTTTATCGACTTTCTTGTCGCCGGCGGTCAAACTGTCTGGCAGATCCTGCCACTCAGCCCAACGGGGTATGGCAACTGCCCCTACAGCTGCTTTTCCGCGTTTGCCGGCAATCCCCTCCTCATTAATCTGACAGACCTTGCCCAGACCGATGATCTCGACGCCAGTGATCTGCCACCTCCGGCACCAGCCTCATCTCATTGCGATTTTGCCGCGGCCTTTACCACCCAGATGCCTCTGCTGCGCAAAGCCTGGAGCAACTTCTGCCTCGTTCAGGATTCCGAGCGATACCAACGTTTTATCGATTTTTGCCAGGCTCAACACCAATGGCTGGACGATTACTGCCTGTTTGAGGCAATCCGCTCCCAACAGAATTACCGCAACTGGCAGGACTGGCCGGAACCGCTGCGGCAACGGAATCAGACGGCCCTTGAGCAGTGTCAGACGGAACTGGCTGAGGAAATTTCCTGGCACAAGTATCTGCAATTTGTTTTTTTTGAACAATGGTTTTTCTTACGCCAATACGCACAGCAGCGCGGCATTTTAATCTTCGGTGATTTGCCGATATTCGTCGCCGAAAACTCTGCCGACGTCTGGGCTCACTCCCAATTGTTTCATCTTGATGAACACCAGCGACCAACGCTGATAGCCGGGGTGCCACCGGATTATTTCAGTTCCACCGGGCAACGCTGGGGCAATCCCCTGTACCGATGGGATCAACTCAAAAGGCAAAACTACCTGTGGTGGATCCAGCGTTTTGACTGGAATTTCAGTCTGTTCGATCTGTTACGGGTCGATCATTTTCGCGGATTTGTTGCCTCCTGGGCCATACCGGCTCAAGATCAAACCGCAGTTAACGGCTACTGGCTTGACACCCCCGGGCGAGACCTCTTCGATCTGCTGGCTAAGCGTTATACCAACCTGC
The DNA here is from genome assembly GCA_018399135.1 of Deltaproteobacteria bacterium. Classification (GTDB taxonomy): domain Bacteria; phylum Desulfobacterota; class Desulfuromonadia; order Desulfuromonadales; family Geopsychrobacteraceae; genus Pelovirga. The sequence continues at coordinate 9,795 of JAGYPB010000027.1, forward strand.
CGATCATCGCCGAAGATCTTGGTATTATCACCGCCGACGTTGAACAGCTACGGGATGATTTTTCCTTCCCCGGCATGAAAATTTTACAGTTTGCCTTTGATTCCGGTGCCGACAACCCCTATTTACCCCACAACCATTGCCGTAATTCGGTTGTTTATACCGGCACCCATGACAACAACACATCCCTCGGCTGGTGGAATCAGCTTGACGACCCGGTCAAAAAACGGGTCGAAGAATATCTGGGATCACGCTCCGCAGAAATGCCCTGGCTACTGGTTGAAACCGCCATGGCTAGTGTTTCCCGCCTGAGCATTATCCCTCTGCAGGACATCCTCTGCCTCGACGAAGGGGCGCGAATGAACACCCCCGGCACCGCCACCGGCAACTGGTCGTGGCGCTTCAGCAAAAACGACCTGGATGATTCACTGCGGCGCCGCCTGCGCTCAACAACACATCTCTACGGTCGTGATCTGTGCATCAACACATAAATCTTCCAACGAGCACTCATCTATTGTTGCCGATTTAACGCCTGTGCTATGTTTTGCGCGTTTGTATAATACTCACTGTCAACATCGTAAACCAAGTTTTGGAGGCTACCTTGAAAAATCGGATTCTCTATATCGTACTATCTATTACTGTGGCACTGCTGGTCGGGTGCCAACAAAGTTCAGACAACCAAAGTTCCACGACACAAACACCCGCATCGTCACAAACACCCACATCGTCACCGACACCACAAGAAACAACCAACAACATCAGTGGAAACGTCGTTGAAACCATGAATGCCCTTGGTTACACTTATGTGTTGGTTGACACCGGCAGTGAACAGGTCTGGGCAGCAACTGCTCAATTCGCTGTTAACGTTGGTGATTTGGTGGTCATACCTGATGGGATGGCAATGCACAACTACCACAGCCAAACCCTCGACCGGACTTTCGATCTGGTCTATTTTGTCGAATCAATTCTCAATGCCAGTTCGGCCACAGCCTCTACTGACACCTCCGCACAGGGACAAATGCCGGACGGACATCCACCCATCTCCGGAATGGGCGGAGCGGCTCCCGCACCGATTACTGTAGACCCTCTCGACAAGCTTGAAAATGGCCACAACATAGAAGAAATTTACGCCGCTCGTGACAGCCTTGCCGGTCAGGAAATACAGCTGCGCGGCAAGGTGGTAAAATTCAGCCCGCAGATCATGGGCACCAACTGGATTCACCTGCAGGACGGCTCCGGCAGTCCCGAAGCAGGAAACCACGACCTGACCCTGACCAGCAACACCCAGCTTAAGGTTGGCGATATTGTCATTGCCAATGGCAAACTCACCATCGATAAAGATTTTGGTCACGGTTACGCTTACGACCTGATCGTCGAAAACGCCGCTGTCAGCGTCGAACAATAGCAGCCCGGGAAAACACAGATCCACCATCAGCCCTCTACCATCTCCAGGTGGAGGGCTTTTTGTGCAAATTGACACAACAACGGTCAAAAGGGACTGGAAACTAATTGGATGGTGGATCTTTCAATGCCTCAACAAGCTGCCGCGCCCGCGCGACTGAAAAACCGGGAACCTGTTGGATTTGATCCACTCCCGCAGCACGTAAGCGCTTGAGACTGCCAAAATGCTTCAGCAAGGTCTTCCGGCGAGCCGGGCCGATACCAGGAATCTGATCAAGGCTGGAACGCAACCCCTGCTTGCTGCGCAGATTGCGATGAAAACTGATGGCAAAACGATGGGCTTCGTCGCGCAGACGTTCAAGCAAAAAGGCGGCTGCAGAACCATGACGGAAGGTGACCGGATTTTTTCGTCCCGGCAGAAAAAAACGTTCTTCTGAGCGCTCAATCACTTTGCCTTTGACGTTCGACAGCACCCGGCTTTTGGCAATACCGACAACACCGACTTGTCCCGTCAACCCGAGGCCGGCGACCACATCCACCAGCACACCAAGCTGCCCCTTGCCACCATCGATCAGAACCATATCCGGCAGGCAATCCTCAGCGACACCACGTTCGAGTCGGCGCCGCAAGACCTCGTTTAATGACGCATAATCATCGGCACCAAGCACCGTTTTGATATGGTAGCGCCGATACTCCTGTTTCGCCGGTTCGCCATCAGTGAACACCACCATACTTCCGACCGCCAACTCCCCTTGCACATTGGAGATATCGAAACATTCAATCCTCTGGGGAAAGCGCGGCAGCTTCAAACGCTCCTGCAGCTCAACCAGCAGATTCTGCCGCGCCTGTTTGCGTTGTCCGCGCTGACGATAGGACTCCTCGGCATTGCGTTGCGCCAGCTCGCGCAGTCGCCGCTTTTCACCGCGCTCAGGCATCAATAAATAAACTTTTTTTCCTCGCTTTTCACTCAACCACTCCGCCAGCAGCTCCGTACTTTCCAATGGGAAAGGTAGAATCAACTGATCGGGAATGATGACATCACGGGCGTAAAAATCGATCAAAAATCCGTGCAATAACTCGGGCAAATCAAGCACCCACTCAAGAAGAAAGCTGCGACGACCGATCAATTTGCCATGGCGAACAAACAGCAGGGTAACTTCTACTTCTCCGCCATCCTGATGCAGGCCGATCACGTCCTGATCTCCACCACCATGTTCCGTCACTTTCTGCTTTTCCACGCTCTGTTGAATCAGACGGATCCGGTCACGCATCAGTGCGGCCTGTTCATATTCCATGGCTTCAGCAGCGGCATCCATCCGTTGTCGTAGCGACGCAATCACCTCTGACTCCCGCCCTTCCAGCAACTGGATCACCCCGTCTACCAGACGCCGATAATCTGCGCGGCTGATTTTGCCGTGGCACGGGGCACTGCACTGACCGATCTGATGAAAAAGACAAGGGCGTCGGCGCTGCCGACAGCGCTCCATCGGGGCATGACGCAGGGGGAAAATTCGATAAATCTGCCTCAATGTTTCGCGGATAGCTGCGGCCGATGAATAGGGGCCGAAATACTGAGCACCATCATTTTTCACCTGCCGTACAACCTGCATGACGGGAAACTCCACGCGTAGATCGATACGTACCGAAACGTAAGTTTTATCATCACGCAATTCGATGTTATAACGTGGTCGATGCTGCTTGATCAGGGTATTTTCCAGCAGCAAAGCCTCTTTTTCGGTATCGGTGACAATGACCTCAATACGCTGAACCTTCTTCATCAGCAAGGGAATCTGCTGACGCCCATCACCCCTGGCTGAAAAATAGGAGCGCAGGCGTGAACGCAGACGCCGTGCCTTACCGATATAGAGAATGGTATCATCAGCAGCAAGCATCTGATAAACGCCTGGAGCCTGGGGATAGTTTTTTAGATCCGGTGTAAACACTAGTTATCTCGTTTTTGGTAGCAACAGGGCTGTCGACATCAATACAGCGTAAAAAAAGAAAAGGCCTGTATGAATTATAATATCAAGCGTGTTATTATTTTGTCCTAGACAATAAAGTCCAACTCAATATCAACGTCACAACAGGAGCAGATAATGACCCTCAGCGAGTATTTCTCCACCACCCAGGGAACAGGCATCTTATCAACCGCCGACAAGCAGGGCAATGTCACCAGCGCCATTTATGCCCGGCCAACCGTATTGACTGACGGCACATTGGTATTTTTGATGCGGGAACGGCTATCATATAATAATATCCGCTCCAACCCCCATGCAATCTACATGTTCATCGAGTCTGGACCAGGACACCAGGGCACGCGGTTATATCTGCAGAGGATGGACGAAATTGACGACCCGCAACTGGCACAGCAGATGACCCGCAAAAGCCTCACACCGGAACAAGATCAGGAAAAAGGTTCCAAGCATCTGATTCGGTTCAGCCTTGAGAAATCACTAGCCCTGGTCGGGGCACAAGAACGTCAGTTTACTAATCCATAATTGTTTTGTGGTGAAAAATTCTCACCTCAATTGCCATGTTCTTTATTGAAGGGGTATAATTCCCGAGGCCACATAAACCATCCATTAAAGGAGATCGTTATGTCTGAAACTGTTTGCCACTGTATGAACATTGATCGTGACACCATCGTCAAAGCGATCAAGGAACAAAACCTCACCAGCGTTGAAGAAGTTCAGGATGCCACAAGTGCCGGCACCGGGTGTGGTGGCTGTGTTCCCGACATTGAAGCCCTGCTGGCTGATAACAGCTAACGTCCTGCAAACCTGACCATGTTAATCCCTGGCCCCTTTTCGTAACAAGAGAAGGGGCCTTCCTTTTTCGACAGCACGGCAATGATATTTGCAATAACTAAGTAAAGAGGCATCTGGTTCGGCTGTTGATTTTATCTGGCACTAACCGCTATTGCTGTTATATCATCACCCTCCATCAGACGTTCAATCAGTCGCCCACTGACTCAAAAACCCTGAATCGGGACAACACACAGATGAATCCAAACCCTTTCTGGCAGAATATTTTCCGTAATCAGGCAAATAAGCAGACCCTGGCTTATTTTTTAAGTCAAGTTCCGATTTTCTCCAAACTCACCCGGCGTGAACTCAAATTTCTTGAAAAGATTGTTCACATTCGTAATTTCGAAGCAGATGAAATGGTCTTTTCGGCAGGGGATATTGGTTCAGGGATGTATATCATCCGCTCCGGTGAGATTCAGATTTTTTCTGTTGACAATAATGGTAAGGAGCATGACCAAGCGATTCTAGATTCAGGTGACTTTTTTGGCGAGGTCGCTCTTACCGCTACCCGACCGCGAACGGCAGGGGCACGGGCGACAACGGCGACATCGCTGGTAGGGTTATTTCGCTCCGACATTCTCGAAGCGACCATTCGCCACCCGGCACCAACTGCGAAAATCCTGTTTGGGTTAAACCGTGTCCTTGCCGATCGCCTACACCACTGCAGTCAGCAGCTTGAACTGTTGCAAAAGGCCCAGGAACCTGATCATGACTGATTCCACCGGCTTCAGACGCGCCCAGGTGGCGGTTATGTACCTGGTTCTGACCACGGCAATCGCTTCCGGGATCGCCATCTATTCGTCAGCTACCACCTTTACTACTCTCCTGAGAACGGCCACTTCCGGGCTGTTCCTACCGATCCTGCTGGCCATGATCGTTGCCTTTATGCTTGAGCCACTGGTCAATCTGATTGAAAATCGTGGCATACACCGAACCTTCGCCATTTTCATCATCTATCTGTTGTTTTCTGCGACAATTGTGCTATTGCTGATCATCGTCGGTCCCCCTAACTGGCGTGGCATGATGCAGGCGCTCAAGGCCGATGTACCGCGCTATATCAGTTTTGCCATTGTCTACCTGACCGGCTTGCTCGAACTGGCGCAACAGCATTTCCCTTTTATTGCTCACTACAACCTGGGCGATCATCTACGCAATTTCTCCCAGGCGTTGATCGGAGCCATTCTGGTGCAGACCCCGCGCTCAGCTATGCGCATCGGCAGCCTGCTGATTCTGGTACCGCTGTTTTCCTTCTTCTTTCTGCGTGACAGCCGCCGGATCATGCGCGGCCTGATTTCCCTGACGCCCAATCGCTATTTTGAAATGGTGCTGGATATCTACGCTCACATCAGCTGGCAACTGTCCAATTTTATCCGTGGCCGAATCATTGAAGCTATCATTGTGGGTCTGGTCGTATGGGCCGGGCTGGCACTAACCGACATCCGCTACGCCCCTATTCTTGCTGTAGTTGCCGGAATTTCCAACCTGGTTCCTTATGTTGGCCCAATTTTTGGGATGCTGCCGGGGATTACCATCGCCTTGGTTGACCTGGGTGTCGGCCCGCAATTCTGGTGGATTTTGTGTGTTTATATTCTCATCGCCCAGATTATCGTCGACAACATGATTTTGATTCCGATCCTTATTTCCAAAGTATCCAATCTGCACCCGCTGTGGGTCATTATGGCGATCATTATGGGGGGGAAACTCTACGGTATCCTGGGGATGATTATTGGCGTCCCCATCGCCAGTATCATTAATATCGTCATTCTTGAAATTCGCCAGTACCGGCGCACCTTCAATCCCTATAACCGCTACTTTTCCAGTCGCGGTAAAATGCTCTGACGATGATCAATAACTTCTTGCTTGAAGCGGTCATCAATTTGTGCCGAACCGTTGGTGACTATCAACTCCAGCAGTTCCGCCGTTTGTGCCCGGGCAGCGGTAGCGAAAAAGACGAACGCGAGTTTGTTTCTGCTGTCGACATCAATTCCGAGGAAATGCTTAAAGAAGGGTTGATCCAGCTACTCCCCGAAGCCGGTTTTTATGGTGAAGAAACGGGGCAGGAAGGAAGCGCGGAGCTACGCTGGATTATCGACCCCATCGACGGTACCACAAACTTTCTCAGTGGCCTCGACCAATTCTGTATCTCCATCGCCCTCGAAGTGGCCAAACGCAGTGATCTTGGCGTTATCTGGCGACCGGCCTCGACTGAATGCTTCAGTGCCATCCGTGGTCAGGGGTTGTATCATCAAGGTACGCGCTGCCGTCAGGCAGATCTATTGCCCCTGAAAAACGCCCTCATCGGCACCGGCTTCCCCTACCGTTCTGCCGATCTGGCTGACCCTTTTTTCGCCTGCGCTCGGGACGTCCTCTCCCGCTGCCGCGGCATTCGCCGTTTGGGATCAGCGGCCCTCGATCTGGCTTATGTCTCTGCCGGATTTCTCCAGGGCTTCTGGGAAAGTGACCTGAAGCCCTATGATGTGGCGGCCGCATTACTGTTTCTCGATGAAAGCGGCTGTGAGACCAGCAACGAGGAAGGACTTCCCTACTCGCCCTACCGCGACCGTATCCTGGTCTGCGGTTTTCCCGGTGTCCATTCGGAACTGCAGCTGCTGGTTGGAAAATTTTATCAGACTGGCGAAGTCTAATACTGTTTATCTGGATACTGCAGACCCACGTGGCAGGGTCAGACAGAATAGTGCCGCAACGAAGGTGATCAGAGCCGCGAGTAAAAAGGCTGATGAAAAACTGCCATGGTACTCTGCTATAATACCGGCAATGGCTGGCCCGCACACCTGGCCACCGGCAAAAAAGAAAGTAATCAATGAAAACCCCCCGGCCGCTTTGGCCGCGCCCAGATAATCGCCGACCGCTGCAGCCATAATGGCAGGAATCGACCAGGCCGTGACCCCATAAAGAACCACCGACAGCATCAGGGCAACAGCACCCAATCCTGATCCAGCAAGCAGGTAGGCCACCGTCTGAATCACAAAAACCAGCAGCAACCCCAGACGCCGACCAATTTTATCGGACAATGTACCAAACAACACGCCGGAGAAAAGGCTGAAGAACCCGACCCATGACCAGAATTGTCCCGCCATGGATTCCGAATAATCATGTTCGGCAACCAGGCTGGTCACAAAAAAAGTGCCATACACCATGTAAGTCAGACCAAAGGCCAAATAGAGCAATCCAAGCAGCAGCAGAACCCGCCCACTACCTGTGGGATAGCTACTGCTGACATCGGCAGCGGTCACCGCCGACGGACGACCAATGGGCTGCAGCCCACAATCTTCAGGGACATTACGCACCAGTAGAAAGACAATCACAGTAAGGACAGCAACAATCAGCGCAAACAGTAGCCAGCTTAAGCGCCATCCTTCAAAGCCACTGAGCTGATTCAGGCGCGGAACCACCCAACCCGAGAAGATAATAGCCAAACCACTGCCGACAACCATCAAACCGGCAGCTCGTCCACGACGCTCTCGCCGAAACCAGAAAGCGATGAGAACCACCCCGGAGATATTAGCCAGACCGCTGCCAAAACCAGTTAACAGATAGAGCATCAACAGACTGCTGAAGCTTTGAACCCAGGACATGGCTGCCAGGGTTAAGGCAATCAGACCAAGGGCAGCACCCAGAGTCAGACGAGGCAGCCAGCGCGCCAGCACCGCCGGTGTAACAGCAACCGCCAACAGATAACCGACAAAATTTGCTGTTCCCAGATAGCCCATCTGTTCATAGGACAGGCTCAGCCCTTCCTGCATCCCCGGTAGCAGCATGGCAAAAGCAAAGCGCGCCAGGCCGAAACAAGAGAAAGTAGTCAGAATACAGGCGACGACGATCAGCCAGCCGTAATGAAAAGGAAGTCGGCTCATCACCATTCCTATGCTATATGACGGTGGTTTCAGTTGCCGCCCAATTCCCGTGAACGCGCTGCCGATGCAGATACCGCTTCCATCAGTGTCGTCCGCAGCCCGTTTTTCTCCAATGTACTGACCCCGGTAATGGCGGTACCACCGGGAGAACAGACCTGATCGCGCAATATTGCGGGATGTTCTCTGGTCTCGCGCACCATCAGCGCTGCACCGACAACTGTCTGTACTGCCAGCGCATGAGCCACATCGCGGCGCAACCCTTCCCGTACTCCACCATCGGCAAGAGCCTCAATCACTGTATAAATGTAGGCCGGACCGGATCCGGACAAACCGGTTGCCGCATCCATTTGGCGCTCATCGATCATCTGGACGATACCGACACTTTCCAGCAACTCGCGAACAATCTGCAGATCATCCTTGGTAGAATGGGTACCGCGACAAACAGCGCTGGCTCCCTCCCCCACCAGGGCCGGGGTGTTCGGCATCACCCGTACAACCCTGGGTGAGCCGGCAAACTGTTTCTCAATACCGACACAGGTCACCCCCGCCAGAATGGATACCATCAACTTGTTGTCGCTCCAGACTGGAGCAATGTCACATAACACCTCTTCAACAATTTGCGGTTTAATCGCCAGAACCACAATTTCACACAGGTCCACAAGTTCCGAATTGCTTTGTGCCAGGACAACCCCGAAGGCATCGTGCAAATGGTCACGGCGACTTTCAATCGGCTCAGAAACAACCAGCTTGGCGGCGGGAAAATGGCTCGCCAGCAGACCCTTAATCAAGGCTTCGGCCATATTACCGCCACCGATAAATCCTATCTTTTTCTCGTCTGTCATCTTTGCTACCCTTTCGAAGCTTACCTTTATTAAAAAAATACCCCTTGAGTCTTCCCTGTGAAAGCCCTCTTTGTTTATCATAGTGACTGAAAAAATACAGCCGGGGAAACTTGTCACCGGATGGAAAAAAACGACGAGCGGAGCACACAATCAAACAGGAGAAAAGGATGACGCTGAAGGAACTTGCACAATTCAATGGCCAAAACGGAACACCTGCCTATGTTGCCGTCAGTGGCGTGGTTTATAACGTGAGTGACAGTAAACTATGGGAAAACGGGAATCACGAAGGGGCACACCAGGCCGGCCAGGATTTAACTGAAGCCCTGAAAACCGCCCCCCATGTCCGTTCGGTGGTCGAACGCTTTCCCGTGGTCGGCCAACTGACAGCGCCAACAACAGCACAACAACCGGGCAAAAAAACTCCGCTGGTGCCCTTGCTTGTTACTGCCGGTATTATTGCAGCGCTGGCAATCATGCTGCTACGCTGACATAGATATTGTGTATCTGTTCAGCACCGGACAGGGGATCCTATGTCAAGGGGCGCTTTTCGTCAGTCATGACCGCTTGTTATCGCCGTCCATGGCGACGGGCACCCTTGCCACAGAACCCCCATCCTGCGCAAGGCCAAGCTGAATAGTTACGCTATTGTAAGAGGGAAGAATTATAATTGACGAGCCTGGGGGAAAAAGACAGCGATTATTTCCGGCAGTTTAAAAAAGACATCGGTTTTGGCCAGAACCTGCTTGATGTTGGTCGCGCCAATTCCCTCGTCGGCCATCGTCAACATGTAACCGGAACAGAGAACAACCGGCAACTGTGGGGCCAACTGAAACAATTGTCGAGCCAGTTCGGTGCCGGTCATTCCCGGCATAGATTCATCTGTCACAACCAGATCAAACTGACACTTTTGCTGCAGGAACAGTTCCAAAGCCTGATTAGCGCTGGAGGCACAAACAACCTGACATCCTTCTTCGAGCAACAAATCCTCCCCCAAAGCCAACAGCGCCGGCTCATCATCGACAAACAGAACTTTTATCTTCGATGGTGATGTATTCATCTAGACCCTTGTCTCTTCGAGAGAACCTGATACTATTTTTGCATTCCAACAAAATAGAAAAACGCTAATAATATCGATTGATCTTATCATAAAAAAACACGCGCCCCCAAATCAAATTTAAGCGATATCTATCTTAAAAAATCTGATTTTTCACGTTTAACCCTTGCCAACCAGAATAAAAATTAATAGAATTAAATTCTTGATACACTATTTTGCAGCACAGGAGGCATGATCTATGGCAAGAGTAGTGGAAAATCCCGATCTGGCTTTTCGTCTGGCCAGAGCGATTGTTTCCGACATCGCCCTGTACAATCAGGACAAAGTCACCGAGGGAATCAAAGGTGACAATATTTTTGAATTGATGGATGCCGAGCTGGAAGAAGGACGTGAACATTTTTTCTCACGCGTCTCTACTGACCTTGCCAATCGTGATCATCTTTATCAGCGTGCCATCGTTGACGTCATGATCAAGCAGGCCGGAAAAATCGAGAGCCAGATCTGGTAAATGCCCCTGTCCCGACAGTTACTGTTTCCCTGCGATGCCCCTACGCAACGGCTGGATGCGTTTCTGGCACAGGCTCTGCCCGACATCAGCCGGGCACAACTTAAAAAGCTTATCGATAATCAGCAAGTTACCTGCGATGGCAGCACTACCAAAGCCAGTTTCAAACTTAAAGGTGGCGAAACCATTGAAGTACAGCTTCAACCACCAGAGCCGAGCACGGCACTGGCTGAAGACATCCCCCTTCATGTCCTCTACGAAGATCAGGATCTGATTATTATCAACAAACCCGCCGGCATGGTGGTACATCCTGCAGCGGGACACTTTCATGGCACGCTGGTTAACGCTCTGCTTCATCATTGCAATGACCTGGCCGGCATCGGCGGCGCCCTGCGTCCAGGTATTGTTCACCGCATCGACAAGGACACCTCCGGCGTTCTGGTAGTTACCAAAAATGATCAGGCTCATCAACATCTGGCTGATCAATTCCAGCAGCATAGTATCAAACGCGAGTATCTCGCCCTGATCCACGGCCAGCTGCCAACCGGCAAAGGAACCATCGACCAACCTCTGGGGCGTCATCCGGTACAGCGAAAAAAATTCAGCGCCAAAGCCAGAAACAACAAAAGAGCCGTCACCCACTGGCGTGTTATCGACAATTTCTCTAACGAAAAGTTCAGCCTGGTCAGCCTGCAACTGGAAACAGGTCGCACCCACCAGATTCGCGTTCATTTAAGCGAATCCGGCCACCCTCTGGTTGGCGACCCACTTTATGGCCGACGTTCCGAGCTTAATAACATAAAGGATCAACAACTGCGCGCGTTGATCCGCCAGCTCCCCGGTCAGGCCCTGCACGCCCACACCCTGGGGTTTATACATCCACGGACAGGTGAATATCTGGAATTTAGCAGTGACATCCCGGCGCCACTACGTCATATTATCGCCTACCTGCACCAGGGCGATCTATCCGTCGATACTGGCAGCAAGAAGCACCCTGGCTGATTTTTGTACCACCATTATTTTTGTACTGGAGCTATTGTAATGAAACTGGTCCGCAACGGGAAAACATCCTATCTGCAACCATCCGCACTTAGTGCCGGGTTAACCGCCGGGTTCACTACCCGCAACGGCGGTGTCAGTCGCCCGCCCTATCACTCCCTGAACCTGGGCACCAACACAGATGACATTGCACCCCATGTTGAAGGGAACCGCTCAACCTTTACTCGGGCTTTCGACCTTCCCTTGCACCAATTGCTGACGGTGAAGCAGGTTCATGGCAAGGATCTATTGCTGATCGACGAACCCAATCTCGACTTAAGTCATTTTGCCCGGGTCGAGGTTGATGCGATTCTGACCAATCAGCCTGGCATTATGATCGGTATCCTCACTGCTGACTGCTACCCCTTGCTGTTGTGGAACAGACAACAGACGGCTATTGCCGCTATCCATATTGGCTGGCGCGGCGCAGCCGAGGGCTTGATCTACAAAACCATCAAAGCGATGACAACCCACTTTGACTGTACACCAGAGGATCTGGTGGCTGCTATTGGTCCCGGCATCGGTCCGGACAAGTACGAGGTTGACCGCCCGGTACGTGATGCTTTCCGGCAGGGGAGCGGCTTCTGGAACGAAACAACCCGTGAAACCAGTCTGGGTCACTGGAGCCTCAACCTCGCCCGCAGTTGCCGTTTACAACTGGAGCAGGCGGGGCTTACCCCAAATGCTATTGAAGAAGCAGGATATTGTACCTTTGCCCAGGCGGAAATGTTTTTTTCCTACCGCCGTGATGAAGGCAAAACCGGTCGCCAGCTCGGATTTATCATGTTGAACAAATAACAGAGAAACAGATCGGCACAAAGGCCAAACGCACGTGGATTTTTTTTTAGACATTGATGAGCAGCAGATGCGTCGGGAACGCGAAAAGGCACGGGAGTTGCGCAAACAGGGGTGGTGGAAGAGCCGTGTCGCCAACGGCATCTGTCATTACTGCCAACGCACCTTCCCTCCAAAAGAACTGACCCTTGACCATATAGTTCCCGTCACCCGCGGTGGCCGCAGCACCAAAGGTAATTGCGTGCCGGCATGCAAGGAGTGCAACAACCAGAAAAAGGATCTGTTGCCGCTGGAGTGGCAGGCGTATCTGGACAGGCTGAAGAAGACCTAAGGAGACGCCTTTTATGCCCGATTACACCCTTGTCCGACCTCTCATTTCTCTGGTCTTTTCCATTACCTGTCTGTTGCTTCTCCCCTTCCCCACCCTTGCTGCTGACCAGCCACAAACCAACGATCAGGTGGCGCGGATCAGCGTGATCGAATTGCTGCAATTAATAGAAAATGAGCCCGTCAGCATTGTCGATGCACGCGTCTCACGTGCCTGGAAGCGCGCCGGCAACAAGATTCCCGGGGCTATCCGCCTCGATACACCAGAGCAGGTTACTCAATTTACCGAAACCACCTCGCGCCAACAAGCAATAGTTCTTTATTGTCTCTGACCGCGCGAGCGTTCCAGTGCCGGTCAGGCACTGACGTTGATAAATCTGGGATTTACCCGTGTCTGGGTACTTCAGGGTGGCTATCACGCATGGATCAGCAGCGAACTGCCTCTGGATGAAAAATGACCAGCAACAGCAGATGACATTAACAACAATGCGCAAAAATTTGCTAAGATGACTGAAACAACCCCTAGCATGATATCCGATGAAGGAGAGAGATGATGACCGAATGGAGCTGTGACAACCCTGAAGAACATTGCGATCTGCACGCCTGTCAACTGACAGCCAGCACCCGCAACCCAGAAGTCGACAAAATCTTTGAAAATCCGCGCTATGCCTGCATCAACTGTGGGGCCAAGGTTCACGATGCAGCCAATGTCTGTCAGCCTAAAGAGCTCTGACACGCTATCGGCGGGCAAACTCCAAGGCACCAAAGGAGCTTGTCCGCCGCAAGCATATCAGTTGCGCCAGACCGCAATGCGCTGAGATATCGGATAGACCGCCGGGCCAAATTGGTTATAAATGGCAACGTCGGCGGCATCTCGGCCATAACCGATAGTCACATAGCCGCCATTGTGTGCCGATTGGGTCGCATCAAAAGTGTACCAGCGTCCCCCAACGTAAGCTTCAAACCAGGCGTGAAGATCCATCGGCTCCAACCCATGCAGATATCCCACCACAAAGCGCGCCGGAATACTGATGCTGCGGCATAGTGCTACCCCGAGATGCGCCAGATCACGGCAAACCCCTGATTGGCGCTGATTGACTTCAACCGCAGAGATCGGCACATCACTACTGCCAGGCAAGTAACGGATGAAATTTCGCACCCAGTTTTCAATGGCCGCCACCTGATCATAACCGGGCAGGGCATTGGCGGTGATTTCCGACGCCATCTGACCGAAGCGATCCGACTCACAGTAGCGGCTCGGCAACAGATACTCAAGTACGCCGTTGGGAAGATTCTGAACTTCAATAAAAGGAGCACCCTCCGCCTGGTCATTGAAATCCGCAGTCTTCACCTGTGCAACAGTATGGATTGCAAAGTGTCCGGGCGGCGCGATCAACCGCTGACAAAGGTTGCCATAGCCATCGGTAAACTCGAACACCGGAACCTCGGGGACAAGGCGGTATTCTTCTTTGGCTATCCATTGCTGGGCACCGCTACGTGGCCGCAACATCAGCACAAATGGCGTCGCTACCGAAATTTCAAACTCAAGATCACAACTGACAGATAACCACATGCTTGCCCCTTATTGCTTACTGACCTCTCATCCCTGACGGCAATCAACAAAAAGTTGAAGCAGAAAACAACCGATCAAGCTTCAAACTTTACCCGGAAGAATCCTTCGTAAATCGCCTCACCAACCTGATTAATCCGGGTCTGGGTGACGTCGAGGTATTCATGCAGACCGAAGTCAAAAATTTCTTCTAAGGATGCATACTGAAACTCTGCTAACAATCGCCCTAATGCCTGCTGTGCCTTGTTTGAATAAGAGTCGCTCTGGCCACCACTGATTTCATTGAGGGATCTCATCGCTGCAGCCAGCGAATAATGAACGGCACGCGGGAAGTGGCGGTCAAGCAGCAAAAAATTGGTAATATTACGTGGGGCGATACGACCATATTGCTTACGGTACATTTCGAATGCACTGGCTGAACGCAACAAAGCTCCCCACAGGATATTGTCATAAGGGCTACCGACGTAATCAACTGACGGCAGCAGGATGAAATACTTAACATCCAAAAGGCGGGTGGTTTTGTCAGCCCGCTCAAGCATCCGCCCCATTCGGCCGAAATGCCAACCTTCTCCATGATTCATGGTTGCATCGGTAATGCCGATAAAAGCGTGGCTGGCGTTCATTACCTCCGCAGAAAACTGATGGGGCAGATCCATCACCGTCTCTTCCGAAGCAGCATTGACCATCAGATAGAAGGTATTGAGCTGCTCCCACATTTCAGAGCTGATGTACTCGCGGATTGATCGGGCATTTTCGCGAGCGGCGCGCACACAGGAATAAATTGAGTTGGTGTTACGCCGGTCAAAAATCAAAAAACGGATGGCGTTGTCGCGGGTTGCCTCCCCGTATAGTTTTTTGAACAACTCGTGATCACCGGTGGTATTGATCAGCGGCTGCCACTGATCACTGGCATCCTCAGGGAGATCGAGGGTCATATTGTAGTTTGCAGAAATAAAACGGGCGACATTTTCGGCCCGCTCAATATAGCGGTTCAGCCAGTAAATAGAATTCGCAACCCGACTCAGCATGGCGCATCCTCCTGATTCTGATCTTGTTCCTGTTTCTGCTCCTGCAACGGAGATTCAGGCGATGGTCCTGCGGTTGAATTAATCACCCAGGTGTCTTTACTCCCCCCCCCTTGCGACGAATTGACCACCAGTGACCCTTTCTTCAGCGCCACCCGCGTCAAACCACCGGGCATAACGTAGATATTATCATCGCCACAAAGGATATAAGGTCGCAGGTCAACATGCCGTCCCTCAAAATGATCCCCCATCAACACCGGCACCCGCGACAGTGATAAGGTCGGCTGAGCGATATAGATGCGTGGTTTAGCGATAATCCGCCGGCGAAATTCTTCACGCTCGGCAGCACTGGCATGAGGACCAATCAGCATACCGTAACCGCCGGATTCGTTAACCGCCTTGACCACCAGTTTATCGAGATTTTCCAGCACATAGTTGCGCTCATCTTCACGCCAGCAGGCGTACGTCGGAACATTGTTAATCAGCGGCTCTTCCTGCAAATAATATTTAATAATTTCAGGAACATAGGCGTACACAGCCTTGTCATCGGCAACCCCCGATCCAGGAGCATTAGCGAGCGCCACCCGCCCTTTGCTGTAGGCTTCCATCAAACCCGGTACGCCGAGCATGGAATCGGCACGGAACACCTTGGGGTCGATGAAATCATCGTCGATGCGCCGGTAAATGACATCGACCCGCTCCAACCCTTTGGTGGTGCGCATCATCACCTCGCCGCGATGAACAACCAGGTCGCTTCCCTCAACCAGCTGCACCCCCATCTGCTGTGCCAGATAACTGTGTTCGAAATAGGCCGAATTATAAATGCCCGGAGTCCATACCACGCACACCGGGGAACGTACCCCGGCCGGGGCCATTTCCTGCAGCATATCGAGCAGACGAATTGGATAATCGGTCACTGGCTGGACGCTGCAGGCATCAAAAACCAGCGGAAAGGTGCGCTTCATGATCTGACGGTTTTCCAGCACATAAGAAACTCCGGAGGGACAGCGCAGGTTATCTTCCAGCACATAATATTCACCGTCACCACCACGTACCAGGTCAGTTCCGGTCACATGACACCAAACACCACAGGGCGGGTTGAGGCCGATACAGGGCTTGCGGAAGCCCTCAGCCGAAAGCACCAGATCCGCCGGGACAACGCCATCCTTGAGGATCTTCTGGTCGTGGTAAACATCGTCGATAAACAGATTCAGGGCACGAATCCTTTGCTTCAGACCAATTTCCAGGGATTGCCATTCTTGAGCCTGGATAATCCGGGGGACAATATCAAAAGGGAAAATTTTTTCCGTCTGATCTTCATCACTGTAGACATTGAAGGTAATCCCAAGATTCAGCAACGCCTTTTCTGCAGCCTGCTGACGGCGTTGCAGCTCTGAATCAGGTAACGCGTTGATACGTTGCACCAGCAAGTCAGCGCCGGGTCGCGGCTGCCCCCCGGCATCAAACAGCTCATCATAAAAACCTTCGGTATCATAACCATTAAAATTCATTGAATCCTCCTTTATCTAGGGGGTCAAAAAGCACATTAATTGTTGCTGGTGTCAGGATAATGGCCCCTGACTCTGTTGTTGCTGCTGCAACAACAAGGGTTGGTCTGACTGTCTGGCGACATCAACAGAAACCACAACCTGATGCTTGCCACCCCCCAGAGCGATACCCTTCAAGGGAGACACGTCAGAAAAATCACGTCCCCAGGCGACAGTAATATGTTGTTCCAGAGGTTGGTAGTTATTGGTCGGATCAAAATCAAGCCAGCCATGGCCCGGCAGATAAACGGCAAACCATGCATGGGAAGCATCGGCACCAATGAGTCGCTCCTGACCGGGGGGGGGGAGTGTTTCGATATAACCACTGACATAGCGAGCCGCCAGCCCCAGGGAGCGCAGACAGCCAATAGCAACGTGAGCAAAGTCCTGGCACACGCCCCGGCGTTTTTCGAGAACTTCCACCAGCGGCGTGGCTATCGTGGTAGATGTCGGGTCATAAGAAAAGTCTCGAT
The DNA here is from genome assembly GCA_018399135.1 of Deltaproteobacteria bacterium. Taxonomy (GTDB): domain Bacteria; phylum Desulfobacterota; class Desulfuromonadia; order Desulfuromonadales; family Geopsychrobacteraceae; genus Pelovirga. Next base: position 27,051 of record JAGYPB010000027.1, read on the forward strand.
AAATCCGTTGCATCAGATCGATGGTGGCGGCCAGCAAAGGACGACCGGGTGTCATTGATATCCGGGCATAGTCGGCCAGCGGGCTCAACAGTGGAACCAGAGGTGAGGCATAACGATAAGGCATCACCGCAACAATATCCGGGGTGCGCTGAGTCCGCAACAGATCGACAACGACCTCCCAGGGGTGCGATTGCTCCGGCTTCTGCGAGTATACCCGCGGGAAGACTTCAACATCACTGACGGCCGTTACTGTCAATACTTCATGGGGTTGCTGAATCGCAAAATGGGTTCTTCGGTTGCCGAAAAAATCACTGCGCTCATGGCTATCCGTTGCTTCGGGACTGATCTGTAATACACTGCTATGACAGCGTTGGTGCTCGGTCTGGCGCACCAGCAAGCAGGTTTCATTGCGGCACAGGTTCACCGCTTCGCTATAATGATAACGTGTCACATGACGAATACGGTATTTCATAGGGCCATTTCCCGCAGTGGCGAACCAAACTGCTGCAATGCCTGTGTCGGGCTGAAATAAAGTTGAGTCAGGCTGTCCGAAAGCTGCTGCAGGCGTTTCTTCTGATCGGCCAGAACAGCTTCCAGCAGAGGATAGGTACCCGTGTCCGAAATCTGACGAGTCAGGACTTTGTGATCCGTCGCCAGCAATTGCTCAAGGGCAGTGGATATAATTGCTTGATTCTGACCAACTGTCGGCACATTGGCTTCATGGGGCAGTTCGCTGACATGCTTCTTCAACTGGCGCATCTGACAGGCCAGAGCCCTGGGGTAGTTCTCATCCAGCAACAAAAGTTCAAGAATCGTTGATAGCTGCATAAAAGAGCGATAACGCCGGCGGAAGACAACCAGACTGTTGCAACTTGCCAGCACTGTTTCCATGATACGTGCTTCCGTTGCACTGTCGTAGCAAGGCACCAGGGTCTCGCTCAGCAGATCAATCAAATTGAGAGCCCGCTCTAGCCGACGCCCGATATTAAGCAGCAGCCAGGCCGTTTCCCGCGCCATGTTTTCATAGGCCAAACCGCTAAAAGCAGATAGCTGCAACACCAGCTGCTGAACTTTGTCGTACATCCTGCCGCTACCGATCAACGCCTTGCCAACCCGCGGATTCCATAATTGCATCTGATCCACCAGGCGCCAGGCATCTTCGGGCAGCAGGTCGCGCACGGCCACCGCCGAACGCCCGAGGCTGCGCAGGGATGAGCGTAAACTCCCGGGGCGATCAATATCACGGATCAGCGATAGCAACTCAGAGCGCGGATCGTCCAATTTCGGCTGCGCATCTTTGCCGGTAAAGCCGGGATAAGTCAGAGTGACATGAGTCAACGCCTGGAGCAAATGATTCAAACTGATCCGATCATCAGGATCATCAAATTCCCTCACCTCACGCAGTTTAACCAGAACAGAGCGCAGCAGACGTGCAGTCTGTTCGGTACGCTCTGCATAGCGACCGGCCCAGAACAAATTCTCCGCTGCGCGGCTGGGCAATGGGGCAAAATGGGGCGCAAGGTTCACATCGGTGGTTGAGCGCAACCACAGATTCACCTGCTGGTTAGGCTCCAGAGTCAGTGCCCAGGTATCCTTGATACTGCCCGCCCGTTGTCCGGAAACAAGCAGATTGTCGCCCGTCGCCGCAACCCGACTCAGTCCCCCCTGCATGACCAGATAACTGTCGTTGTGCGCGGTGAGGTAGAGGCTGACCAGACTCTGGCGAGTTACCAGTTTTTTTTCTTCGTAGGCCGGAAAAGCAACATAATCCACCTGTTCCTGACCGACAAACAATCGCGGGTTGGCACTGATCAGTTCCGACCATCGCTGGCGCTGCGCATCCGTCATCCGTCCCGGAGTTGACTGAGGTAGATGGGCTAACGGCTGAATCGGTTTGATAATCAATCGATCAAGGTTTTCCAGCACATATTTACATTCACGCGGTTGTCCACACCACCAGGTCGCAATCGATGGCATTTTTAAATCAGTTCCAAGAAAATAACGGCAGACCCCTGGCAAAAAGGCCATCAAAGCCGGGTTGGCCAGGACACTGCTACCAATCGGATTAACCAGCGCCAGATTCCCCTGGCGCACAGCCTGCAATAAGCCAGGAACACCGCCGCCGCTATGGCTGCGCAGTTCCAACGGGTCGTTGGCGTCGTCCACCAGGCGCGAAAAAATCACATCAACCTGACGCAGGCCATCGACCGATTTTAGCCAGACACAAGTATCACGCACCACCAGATCCCCACCCTGTACCAGGGGATAGCCAAGATAGGAGGCCAGGTAAGCATGTTCAAAGTAATTGGGATGCGTCGGGCCTGCGGTCAATACGACAATCCGCGGGTCATCCTGATTGTGCCGAGCCAATTGACTGAAACGTTGGCGCACAGCACGAAAATACTGCGCCAACCGGTGCACCCTTAAGCCCTCAAACAACTGCGGAAAGCTTCGCGTCATGATCACCCTGGTTTCCAGGGCATAACCGGCACCAAAGGGGGGGTTGACATGATCATCGACGACCCAGAAATTTCCGTCAGTCCCCTTGGCAATCGTTGCGGTATACAGGTTAAGCTGTTGCGCTTCAGGGAAACTGCCATCCGCACAGGGATAGAGAAAGCCACTGTGGGGGAATACCAGTTCAGGTGGCAGCAACCGATGTTGAATCAGCTTGCGCTGACCATAGATATCACGGAGAATCAGGTTAAACAGCTCGGCACGCTGAACCAGGGCCTGATCGAGATGATTCCACTCAGCGACACTGAAAATCAGTGGTAACGGATCAAACTGCCAGGCACGGGTACTGTTATTCTGGTCAAAGACATTATGGATGGCGCCGTTTTCCCGCAACAGCCGCTGCGCCTCGCGAAAACGGGTGTGCACACGTGGCCCCATTTTTTCCAGGTTCTGTTGCATCCGTTGCCAATGCTCGGGAAACCCCCCTGTCCCTGCGGCGTTTACAATAGCGCGATAAATTTCAGCAACCGCTGGTGTTGAAATAGATGTTTCCGGTTCACTTATCAACGTCAAACTCTCATCACATATGTGTTGTTCGGGGTGTTCATCAGCAACTCTGACTGTGTCGACGCAGATCCAGAGTCAAAGGAAATTCATCATCAATACTAACCGGCGGTGGGGCCATTGGTCCCGGTACCGATCCGTTCGGGAAGAAGCGCCCGAAGCTGCCAAAATCGGCATGGGGAGCCAGTCGTCCCGGTGTATGCTCGGTCACCGTAAACATGGAGCGTCGTCGTGATTCCGCGATCAACGGATTTAAAGGAAAAACGTCATAGCTGCGCCCGCCGGGGTGGGAGACATGATAGGAGCAACCACCAATGGAACAGCCGTTCCAGGTGTCGATCACATCGAACACCAGCGGGGCATGGGGTTTGATCGTCGGATGCAGCGCCGAAGGGGGTTGCCAGGCACGATAGCGGACACCGGCAACAAATTCATCGCGCCGCCCGGTGCTGCGCAATGGCAAGCGCATACCGTTACAGACAATAACATAACGCTCTTCAGTCAGTCCGGTAACATGGAGCTGAAGCCGTTCGACTGACGAATCAACATAACGTGAGGTGCCCTGACTGGTGACTTCTTCACCGAGGACATGCCACGGCTCGATGGCGAAGCGCAACTCCATCTCGATATTGTCGATCTGTACCGTGCCGTAACGAGGAAATCTGAATTCAAAGAAGGGATCAAACCAGTCAAACTGGAACGGATAGCCGGCGCGCTTCAAATCGGCCATCACCTCTTTGATGTCCTGAGCAACAAACCAGGGAAGCAGGAAGCGATCATGTAACGAGGTTCCCCAGCGAACCAGCTTGTGGGCATACGGATCGCGCCAGAACCAGGCAACCAGGGTTCGCAACAGCAGATTCTGCACCAGACTCATGCTTGCATGGGGCGGCATCTCAAAGGCACGTAATTCGAGGATGCCAAGGCGACCGGCCGGCCCATCGGGTGAATAGAGCTTATCAATGCAGAATTCCGCACGATGGGTATTGCCGGTCACATCAATCAGCAGATTGCGCAATAAACGATCAACCAGCCAGGGCGCAGCAACTTCACCTTCCGGCATCTGGGCAAAAGCGATTTCCAGCTCGTAAAGAGAATCATCTCTGGCCTCATCGATACGCGGCGCCTGGCTGGTCGGCCCCATAAACATTCCGGAAAACAGATAGGAAAGCCCCGGATGATGTTGCCAGTAGGTGATCAGACTGCGCAGCAAATCAGGTCGGCGCAGCATCGGGCTATCCGCTGGGGTGGCTCCACCCAGGGTGATATGGTTACCACCGCCGGTTCCGGTATGGCGACCATCGAGCATGAATTTTTCCGTCCCAAGTCGACACTGGCGAGCCTCTTCATAAAGGCGCGTGGTATTTTCAACAATGTCCTGCCAGCTGTTGGCGGGATGGATATTGACCTCAATGACGCCGGGGTCGGGGGTCACACTCAAGCGTTCAATACGCCAGTCGCGCGGCGGCTCATAACCTTCGATCACCACCGGCAATTCCAGTTCTGTTGCTGTCGCTTCAGTCACGGCAATCAGATCAAGATACTGCTCAAGAGCCGGCAGGGGTGGCATGAACAGATATAGACGGCCGTCGCGTACTTCAAAACAGATGGCGGTATGGGGAATTTCTTCAAGTTTGAGCTGCTCTTCGGTTTCGACAGCCTGTCCGGGAGCTTCCTGCGGCCAGAGCGACAAAGGGAAACCTCCCAGTGGCGGCAATGGCGCAAACTGGCTCTGCTCCATGAACGGCTCCCGTTTTTCCGGAGCAACCCAGGGCAGGGAATCCAGTGGCAGGCGCATACCCATGGCTGAATCGCCTGGGATCAGGTACATCTGCTCGCGCCGGAAATCCCAGTCCGCACTGATCCAGCGTTCCTCAAGGGATTCCCAACGTAGCGGCAACGCGTATCCAACCGGTTGATCGAGTCCATAGGTCAATACCTTTGCCAGGGCACGGCGCTCCATACTGTCTTTTAAATTGGCCACTTCCGGGTCGAGATTAACCGGCGTAGTGCCTTCTTTCCAGAGCCAGTAGAGGGGATCTTCGTAACCAGGAACAAGATAATGGTCCTTGACCCCAATCCGCTCGGCAACTCGCGCGGCAAAGCGCTGTGCCTCGTCCTGCGCCACTGTCCCCGGTTTGCGGATATCAGCGAACAAATCAGGATTGTGCCAGATCGGCTGTTTGTCTTTGCGCCAGAAACAATTATAAGCCCATCGCGGCAACGGTTCGCCGGGGTACCATTTGCCCTGGCCATAATGTAACAACCCTCCGCTGGTAAAAGCTTCGCGCAAGCGCAGTACCAGATCATGGGCCAACGTGCGCTTATGCTCACCGTCAGCGTGGGTGTTCCATTGGTCGCTTTCCATATCATCAATAGAGACAAAGGTCGGCTCGCCACCCATGGTTAAACGGACATCACCGGCCACCAGATCTTCTTCTACTTTTTCTCCCAGGGCGTTGATCAGTTGCCATTGATCGTCGCTGTAGGGTTTTGTCACGCGCGGGTCTTCGTGGAGACGATGAACAGTATTGCTGTATTCAAAGTTCACTTCACAAGGGCCGGTCGCCCCGGTCAGGGGCGCCGCACTTGCCGGATGGGGAGTACAGGCCAGCGGAATATGTCCCTCTCCGGCCAACAATCCGGAAGTGGGGTCAAGACCAACCCAGCCGGCACCGGGGATATAGACCTCGGCCCAGGCGTGCAGATCGGTAAAGTCAGTTTCCGGCCCTGAAGGACCATCGAGAGATTTTTCATCAGCACTCAGCTGCACCAGATAGCCACTGACAAAACGCGCTGCCAACCCCAGATGACGTAAAATCTGCACCAGCAACCAGGCGGTATCACGGCAGGAACCAAGGGCCAGATGCAGGGTTGTCTCACAGGTCTGGACGCCCGGTTCCATGCGTACCGAGTAGGCAATATCCTGATTTAAGCGACGGTTAACCTCGACCAGGAAATCGACGGTAATCATTGGTTCGCGATCGATTTTTTCCAGCCAGCGCGTCAAGAGCGGCCCGGCTTGAATTTTCTGCAGATAGGGAACCAGCTCGGTGCGTTCCTGACGGGCATATTCGAATGGAAATTTGTCCGCATACTCTTCGATAAAGAAATCGAAAGGATTATAGGCAACCATATCGGCAACCACCTCAACCTCAATCGACAGCTCTTTGCTCGGTTCTGGAAATACCAGACGGGCGAGATAATTACCGAAGGCATCCTGTTGCCAGTTAATAAAATGCCCTTCCGGCAGAATCTTGAGGGAATACGCCTGGATCGGCGTACGGCAGTGAGGAGCCGGGCGCAACCGCAACACGTGAGGATAAATCTGGGTCGGCTGGTCAAAGAGATAGCGGGTCACATGGTGACAGGCGATACGAATCGGCATAAATATGTCCTTACATCAGCAAGTCGTTAACGAGCCGGCATAATCAACAGAATAAAAAAGAAGGTATCTGTTCAGCACCGGATCTTCGGATCCGGCGCAAGGCCAAGCTGAATAGTTACAAAACAAGAAACGTGAGATATATTAGTTGAATGGATTGCCAAAAGCGATTGAAAACCTCACGGATCAAGGATTCCTGCATGACAAGCCGCACCGACAATCCCGGCATTATTGCGTAAGTGCGCTGGTACCAGCCTGGCCCGCGTCTGCAGATAAGAAAAAAAATCATCACTGCGCTGACTGACACCGCCACCGATGATGATCATTTCCGGCGACAACAAACGTTCAACCAGACCCAAAAAAAGACTCAGACGCCCCCCCCACTCCTGCCAGCTCAGATCTTCCTGCATGCGAACCGATGCCGCAGCGTATTTCTCGGCAGAGCCCCCTTTTAACGGTAAAGATCCCAATTCAAGATTAGGGAACAAATGCTGACGATGGAACAGTGCCGAACCAATACCCGTACCCAGGGTCAATACCAGCACCGTTTCATCCTGTTCCTGACCGGCACCAAAACGCATTTCTGCCAAACCGGCAGCATCTGCATCATTAAGAACCACGCATTCGCCCGGAATGGCGTTGCCAAATAGCTCGACCGCATTGATGCCGATCCAGCTGGAATCGATATTGGCTGCCGTGCTCACCACCCCACCGCGGATCACCGCCGGGAATCCAATGCCAACGCGTCCTTGCCAGTCGAGCGCTGACACCAGTTCAGCCACCTCCCCGGCAACCGCCCGTGGAGTAGCCGGGCGTGGAGTGGGAATCTCCACCGACGCCCCCTGAATTGTGCCGCTCTCGATATCGACCAGGGCGGCCTTGATAGCACTACCGCCAACATCAACTCCCAGCACCTGCATCAATGGCCCCCTTTGGTGTGATCAGTTTTTTCATGACCGAGAGAAGAACAGGTGCCGGTTTCACAGTCCTGACGGCGCCGTGGCAACAAATGACGGTAGCGGGCAAAAACCCGATAGCCTCCGCGGCTGAGGAAATGAACCCCGGGCAAACCAAACATCGTCGCCGCCAATCGCCAGACTGAGCCACTGGGGAAAGCCTGCCAGATAGCGATAAAGGCGTCGATTCCGGTGAAAAAATTTCCGCGCGCATCACGCACATGGAGCTCGGACATGAAGTCAGCAAGGGATCTGTCATAGTCATCCGGGCAAAAATGATCATCACTGATATCGACAAACTCAAGACGATCATCAGGATTTTTTCGCCGATAGGTTTCCATTTCGGCGCTGCACACCCGGCAGGAACCATCAAAAAAAATTTGCAGCGGAAAGGTGATCGCCATATCTTGCCCCATGGTTAAGGAAAGGTTAGGATGAAATCCCAAAATCAGGGCACCTTCAATTGGCACCGCAGGGAAATGAGATCATAGCACAATCTCCGCTCTGCACGCAGCTTTAGATCGGTCTTCAAGCGTGTCGGACATTATCGTTTAGGCTTTAAAAATGCAGATCAAAGAGGAACAGAACCGGTCGATGTTCAGTAGCGTAGCAGTTATCGCTCTGATTATTTTATTCCATGTAGCGCTGATCGTCGGGTTGATCAGTTCGGTCATCCTATTTAAGGGAATCTACGACCTGCGTTGGTGGATTCTGGGAATCGGTCTATTACTGGTCATTGCCTCCGGCTATTACTTTTACCGCCGAGCAAAAACCGGAAAACGTCGCCTGCGCGATCTTATGAGCGATCCGGCCTTTCAAAACCGTAACATCGAAATCAGCCTGATGGGGGGAATGGCAACCCTGCGCGTCGGTCATCAGGACAGCCACCAACAGCAACCAAGAATGATAGATGTCAGCCCGGAAGCAGAGGTCAAACAACTACCACCTCCTTCATCACACCAGATTGCCGAACTCACCGAGCTCAACCGCATGCTGGAGCAGGGGTTAATCACCAAAGAAGAATTTTTACACTTAAAACAGGATATCCTTTAGATATTTGACAGTGCCTTCCTTCCTGTTTTTTGGAAGCCTCTCATTTTTCCAGCTTGACAACCTGCCCTTAAGCCTATAATTTTTACAGATTAGTATTGATGGCAGTGCAAAAACTGACCAACTGCGTCGTTGCTGCGATTGTTTCACTGCTTCGACATAAGTTAAGTATGCCCCATTGTTCAA
>JAGYPB010000028.1 GCA_018399135.1 Deltaproteobacteria bacterium
CGGAATCTTGAGCAAAGCAGTTGATTCTCGCAAAAGTTTCTGCTAGATTGCCCGCCATGTTTCGTATCACAATTATTATTATCAGCATTCTCTGGGCTTCGCTGCTGTTCATTTCCTGGGGCGGGGCTACCCCTGCGCCAGGTAAATCGGCAGTAGTAACGACCATCAGCAACCCGGCCTGAGGTTTATCATCCAGGCAAGGGGACTATGCCTTTGTTTTTTACAAATCGCAGGTACGGGTTATTGTATCCGGGTAATGACTCCCCTGGCGGGTTCCTCGCCGTTCCAGTTCTGCTTCAATCGCATTGAGTACTTCCCATTTATTTAACGACCACAAAGGCGCCAGTAACAGTTCACGCGGGCCATCGCCGGTCAAACGCTGAATCAGGGTGTCGGGTGGCAGGCATTCAATCACATCGACTACCAGTTGGACATAGTCGTCCATTTCGAGCGTGCTGATTTCTCCAGCAAGATAGCTGTCGCCTAATGGTGTGCCGCGTAGAACGTGGAGCAGGTGGAGTTTGATGCCGTTGACCCCGAGTCTGGCCATTTCGCGGGCGGTATGAAGAATGTCGTCACGGCTTTCGCCCGGCAGGCCGATGATCAAATGAACGCAGATGCGCAGGCCGCGCTCTTTGGCGCGTTGATAGGCGTCGAGGAAGCAAGCATAGTCGTGACCACGGTTCAGGTAGTTAAGGGTGTGATCGTGGCAACTCTGTAATCCCAGTTCCAGCCAGAAATAGGTGCGCTGGTGATACTCTGCCAGCAGATCAAGCACCCCATTGTCAACACAGTCGGGGCGTGTGCCGACCGCCAGACCGACCACTTTGCTGACTTTTAAGGCCTGATCGTAGCACTGACGTAGTTGCTCAAGGGGGGCAAAGGTGTTGGAGTAGGGCTGAAAATAGGCGATAAACCACTTGGCCCGGTATTTTTGCTGCATCAGCTCTTTGGCTTGCTCGAGTTGCTGCGCAATCTCAGCCTGGCGCCAGATCCCGACTGCTGCTGAGCCGGAGCTGTCACAAAAGATGCAGCCGTGACTGTCGCGTCCATTGGCGCGGTTGGGGCAACCGAACCCGGCATCAACAGAAATCTTGTGAACCCGACCACCGAAGCGGTGTTTGAGATGGGTTGAGTAGAGGAGCATTTTCTCTTTGCGCATGGCGTAACTATGACAGCCCGGCGCGATCCGGGCAAGGCGTTAATTGTAGACTAACTGCAGAATAAATCGATTGGGATTAAGTGACATCCCGGGGTAAAAATTGTTACACTGTAAGGTGGCAACTGCGACCGACTCGCGTCGCAAGGTCGTCTGATCGCTGCACAACAGTATGTCGTGGTTTTAATGGGCTGATTCTGCGTGGTATGCCTGAATTTGTTTCACTGCTTTAAGCGCCGACTTCTGGCTGTAAAAGGACTGACATGGATTCCCTCAATGATTCCAATGATTCAACTTCACCACTGAAAGTCTGTATTCTTTGGCATATGCATCAACCTGACTACCGTGATCCGGTGGGAGGTCAGACCCTGCTCCCCTGGACCTGGCTGCATGGCTTAAAAGATTATGGCGAAATGCTCGAAACCGTGGCCGAAACCAAGGCCAGGGTGACGGTCAATCTGGTTCCTTCTCTGCTTGAACAGCTTGAACGCTATGCCGCCGGCAAAGATCAGGATCGTTGGCTTGAATTGATCAGCCGACCAGCTGACCAATTGACAGCTTTAGAGCGCCAATTTATTATCGAACAGTTTTTTTCCGTTAATATTGATACCCAGATTCTGCCAAATCGCCGCTACCACCAATTGTATTTGCAACGGGGCACCTTCGAACCGCAAGCCGAGAGTTTCAGCCATCAGGATATTCTTGATCTGCAGGTTTGTTTTCTTCTTGCCTGGACCGGATACCATCTGCGCCGACGCTCATCCCTGGTCAGTGCGTTGCTTGAGCGCGGTGGTCTCTATCATGAAGAGCAAAAGCAGCAACTGCTGCTGGTGTGCCATGAGGAGATTGCTCGCATTATCGAATTTCACCGCGAGCTCGAAGCCGCCGGATTGATCGAAATCACAGTTACTCCGTATGCCCATCCGATTCTGCCTTTGTTGTGTAACCTGCAAAGTGCCTGGGAACCCTCGCCCGGCTTACCATTACCGGCTGCCGATTTTCGCCACCCGGATGATGCGCGCCTGCAGGTGCGCGAAGGGTTACGCACTGCGGAGCGTTGTTTCGGTAAACGCCGGCGTGGCATGTGGCCGGCAGAAGGTGGTGTGAGCCATGATGCCGCTGTGCTGATGCAGGAAGAGGGGGCTTTATGGGCGGCGACCGATGAAGACATCCTGGCGCGCAGCCTTGACGGCGGCCTGCGTGATCGCAGTCGGCTATATCGGTTTTATGAGTATGAAGGGTTGCCCCTGATCTTTCGCGATCGTGAATTGTCCGATCGTGTTGGTTTTCTCTATGCCACCTGGAAGGCCTCTGAAGCGGTAGCGGACATCCAGCAACGTCTGCACCAGATTGCCGGTATGGCACCAGGCGGGACGGTAGCCATCATCCTCGATGGTGAAAACTGCTGGGAGCGCTATGCGGACAATGGGTATCCCTTTTTACGCGATCTTTATCAGATGCTTGACAAAGACGACCAGTTTGCCATGACCACAATGAGTGAGGCGCTGGAGCAGAGCACACCAGCACCTCTGGCGCGACTGGCGGCCGGTTCCTGGATCCGCTCGGACTTCACCACATGGATTGGCCACCCCGAAGATAATATCGCCTGGCAGATGCTCTACCAGGCCCGCCAGGATTGCATCACCACAGAGGTGACCGAGGCGTTGGCCAATCCGGAGGAACCGCTGAGTGATCTGGTGCAGGAGCTCCTGCGCGCCGAAGGCAGTGACTGGTTCTGGTGGTTCGGGGATGAGCACTCGAGTTTGCAGGCTGATATTTTTGATCGCCTGTTCCGTTTGCATCTTGAAGGGATGTATCGTCTCAAAGGACTGTCGGTGCCGGCTCCTTTGCAACAGCGAATCAAGCCCGGGGGGAGTGTTGTCACTGGTGGCTATGAACCATCGGCCTGTTTTACACCGATTATTGACGGGCGTATCGGTGATTATTTCGAGTGGTTGGCGACGGGCTGTCTCGATCTTGCCGTTGGTGGTGCCATGTACAGTGGGCGCGAAGGATTACAGCACCTTTACTATGGTTACGATAATGAAAGCCTCTATTTTCGCATCGATCAACCTGATCTACTCAGACGCTTGTGCGGAAAAGACGGCTACTTTGAGTTACGCTTGAACGGCAGTAGTATTTTTCATGTGTGTTTCAGCTTTACCGACAACAAGGTCAAGATTCTGATTGACGGCAAACAGGTCCCCGGCGGCTGCGGGTCATGTGACAAGGTTCTCGAATTGGCAGTGCCGGTCGAGGTGCTGCAACTGGAGCAGGGCAAAAGTATTCGCATCAGTTGCCATGCTGTTCGCCAACAACGTGAAAATGGCCGCTGGCCGACGGAAGGGGATGCGGTCTTGTGCTATCGCGGCAGTGCCCTTGATGAAGAAAACTGGTCGGTTTAACCGACTGAAAGGATAGATGCCTTGTCTGAGTTGCGTTGGGATCCATTGAAAAATAGCTGGGTGATTATGACTCTGGGACATAGTCGCCGACCGCAGGAATTTCTTCAGAAGCGCCAGGAAGATTGTGAAGCGGATAGTTTTGATTACCAGCGTCTGCAGCTGCAGGACACCGACTGTCCGTTGTGCAGCGGCAATGAGGGGCGCACCCCACCTGAGATTCTCGCCTGTCGGCCGCAGGGAAGTGCTCCCAACGAGCCGGGCTGGAAGGTTCGGGTTATTCCCAACAAGTTCCCGGCCCTGCGCATTGAAGGCGAGCTTGACAGTCGGGCGGAAGGGCTTTATGACCGGATGAACGGTATCGGTGCGCACGAGCTGATTGTCGAGACCCCGGAACATAACAAGACCCTTGCTGATTTGAGTGAATCTGAAATAACCGAAGTTCTTAAAACCTATCGCTCGCGCATGCTTGATCTGCGTAAGGATGGTCGTTTTCGCTATGTCTTTATTTTTAAAAATCACGGGGTCGGAACCTCTTCCACTATTTCCCACTCTCATTCCCAGTTGATGGCCGTGCCCCTGATCCCGCCGTTAATCGCTCATGAGCTCGAACAATGCCGTAAACATTTTCAGCAGAAAGAGCGCTGCCTGATCTGTGACCTGATCCGTCAGGAACAACAGTATAAATCCCGGATTGTCCGCGATGATGGTAATTTTCTGGTTTATGCTCCTTATGCATCGCGTTTTCCTTTTGAGTTGATGATTGCGCCGCTGGCTCATCATCACGACTTTGCCCAGCAGAGTGATCAGCAGTTGCGCCTGCTGGCGCGTACTCTGCGCGATATTTTACAGCGCCTGCGCACTGCGCTGCGCGACCCAGCGTACTCTTTGATTCTGCACAGTGCGCCGCCGCGTCATCCACGGATGGGCCGCCCCGATTACTGGGAGTCTTTACCCTTTGATTATCACTGGCACATCGAGCTCGCTCCGAAGCTGACACGGCTGACCGGATTTGAGTGGGGCTCCGGTTTCCACATTAACCCGACACCGCCGGATGAAGCCGCCGAGTTTTTGCGCAGTGCCGAGCCGGGACAATAAATGATGGTAGCTCACCCTTTTTCACAGCGTCACTATCCTCTCGATCTTCACTGCAGCCGCAACGTCTGGGATGCGACTGATCTGACCAGCTACTTTCGTCGTGAACAACGACCAGGGCGTACCTTTATGCGCCATTTGCTTGCAGATCACTTGCGCGTACAGTCTGCCCAGGGCGTCACGGCGGCTGAACTGGAGCTGCTGGCCACCCTCAATCAGATATTGCGTGAAGTCGCTACAGATTTCCTGCGCCGACGTAACTGCCGCTTGACTAAAAATGCCATGGAGATTGGCGACGTCCGCCTGCCGATGCCGGGGTTGAAGGCCAGCTTTACCTCCTTTTTCGGTTTGTTTCCGGCGCTACCACTGCAATTGGAGCCAGTCGATCCGGCTACCTATGTGGATCAACTGGGTGACCGTGGTGATTGGTTGGAATTATTACTCGAGCTGGTGTTGCTCTATGTTCAGAGCCAGAACCCGGCCCTGACCAGCGTGCGTTCCCTGTTTGCTGAAGAAGAGCAGCAGTTGCGTCGTAACAGCGCTTACGACAAACAGCTGCTCCTGCTTGATCAGGCGCTGCCACCCCTCGAGGATGGTTATGCCACCCAGCCGCAGTCCCTGCTGGCACGGTTGCTTGAGCCATTGCGTAAAAGTAAGAATCTCTATACCCAGGTACAGTTGTTGCGAGATGTCTGGGCAGACCTGTTGCCACCGGAACTACTGGAACGTATCAGCATGGCGATCCAGCAGTTTGAAGTTGAAGGGCACAAGCCGGGTTTCCCCGGCCCACCGGATACCACCCCCCTTGATCCTGCCGCCTTTATGGATCACGAGTACGCGAGCTTTACCGCCGATCTGGCGTGGATGCCGCGCGCCGTGCTGCTGGCTAAATCGACCTATGTCTGGCTCGAACAGCTGTCACGGCGCTATCAACGGCCGATTTATACCCTCGATCAGATACCCGACGAGGAACTCGATGCTCTGGTCAATTATGGTTTTACCAGTCTCTGGTTGATCGGTATCTGGAAGCGCTCACAGGCTTCCCTGAAGGTAAAAAATCTCTGTGGCCAACAGGATGTTGCTGCTTCGGCCTATGCCATTGATGACTATGTCATCGATGAAAAACTCGGTGGCGAGCCGGCTTTTGAGCAGTTGCGTCATCGCTGCCTGCAGCGTGGCCTCGACCTGGCCTGTGACGTGGTCACCAACCATACCGGGATAGAGTCGGCGTGGTTACGTGAGCACCCTGACTGGTTTGTTCAGTTATCCTACCCTCCCTATCCCGGTTATCGTTTCACCGGCTCCGATTTGAGCAGCAGCCCGGATTACAGCATTCAGATCGAGGATGGATATTACGACAACTCCGAAGCTGCAGTCGTCTGTCGTTATCAGAATCGCCATAGTGGTGAAGTGCGTTACATTTACCACGGTAACGACGGCACCCATCTGCCGTGGAATGACACGGTACAACTGAATTACCTGCTTCCGGAAATGCGCGAGGCGATGATTCAGCTGATCATCCGCGTTGCCAGGCGTTTTCGTATTATCCGTTTTGACGCCGCTATGACTCTGGCCAAACGCCATTTTCAGCGCCTCTGGTACCCCTTACCTGGCGCAGCTGGAGGGGTGCCGTCGCGCAGCGATCACGCTTTGAGTCAGCAGGACTTCAATCATTTCTTCCCGGTTGAATTCTGGCGTGAACTGGTTGATCGGGTACAGATTGAAGCCCCTGACACCCTGCTGGTGGCGGAAGCCTTTTGGTTGATGGAAGGGTATTTTGTTCGTACCCTGGGGATGCATCGGGTCTACAACAGTGCTTTCATGAATATGCTGATGCAGGAGGAAAACGCCAAATACCGCCAGACCATCAAGAACATTCTGGTGTTTGACCCGGCGATTCTGCAACGCTTCGTCAATTTTATGAGTAATCCCGATGAAGAACCGGCGATTGAGCAGTTTGGCGATAGCGACAAGTATTTCTGCGTCGCCACCATGCTCGCAACGATGCCCGGCCTGCCCATGTTCGGTCATGGCCAGATTGAAGGTCTGCGTGAGAAGTACGGCATGGAGTATCTGGCGCCACGCTGGGACGAGCCGGTCGATAAGCCGTTACTTGAGCGTCATCGGCTAAGTATCTTTCCCCTGCTGCGTCAACGTGCCCTTTTCAGTGGCGCGGAAGCGTTTCAGCTGTACGATTTTGAATCGGTTTACGGGGTCGAAGAAGATGTGTTTGTTTACAGTAATCAGCTTGATGAGCGCCGGGTGCTGGTGATCTGTAACAACTCGGACAAGAGTATTGCCGGTCGTATCGGTTCCCCGGTCGCTATGGCCGGGCGTGCTGGAGAGGATGTGGGTAGCGCCTGCGCCATCAACTGCAGCAGTGATTTTGTGGTAATGAGCGATCTGACCGATAACATACAGTATCTGCAGCCGGCGGCATCCTTACGCCAGGGTGGCGACTTTACCCTTGCTCCCTACAGTGTTCGGGTCATTGGCGATTTTGTCGCGCATCAGGATCAAGATGGCCGCTGGCAGCGCCTGTGGCAGCAATACGGAGATCGCGGTGTGCGCCATCTGTGGCTCGAGCATGATGGACTGTTGCTGGAAAAAAGCTGGCCGTTGCTAAGCGAACTGCTTGCTGTGCCTCAACCCCAGCGGGTGCGGCGACGAATTCGTCAAATCCTGACCGATTTATCGACTATCTACAACGCCCATCCCCTTGCCGGTATGCAGAAGGATTATGTTCTTCAGGTGCAGATGCGAGGGCATTATCCCGACCTGGTTCTGCACCATGAAGGTTATGGCGAATTGGCCTGGTATATCGATCGGGCTGATACGGATGATGGCTGGTTCCGGTTGTTTGACAGAATCTGCAATCAGTATCCATTGCGCCCGTTGCTCGGCTGTCACTATTATGACTACAGGGACTGGTGTGTTCATCAGGATCTGGAGCGTTTCTGTCTGGTATTGCTGGGTTACCAGCTGTTCCGTGAGCGGGATCTGATCGCCGCTGAACCGGTGCTCATGATTGATCGTACGGTTGAATTGTTGCGCGCTATTGCCAAATTGCAACGCCAGGCGACCAAGGTCGGTTATCGTGTGGATCAACTCCTGGCGCAACTGGATCCGCGGCCGCCATTGGAGACGCCGCTGGCGGTTCAAGGTGACGGACTGAAGATCCTTTTTGTCGCTTCCGAAGCGACCCCCTTTGCCAAATCGGGGGGGCTGGCCGATGTGGCTGGTTCGTTGCCGCGCGCCCTGCGCCTGCTTGGTCACGATGTCCAGATCGTTATTCCCGCATACCCACAGATTGATAAAGCACCGATGATCCCGCGCAAGGCAGCACAGAGCGTTGAAATCACTATGGAAGACGTGCCTCACCGCGCTAGCCTGAAACAGGCAGTTTACGATGGCGTTCCCTACTGGTTTATCGATACACCGGATCTGTATCAGCGTGACGGGCTCTACTCCGGCCCCGACGGCGATTATTCCGATAACGGTATGCGCTTCGGGTTTTTCTGCCGAGCGTTGCTGGAGCTGGCCAGAACCCTCGAGTTCCCTCCGGATATCATCCATCTGCATGACTGGCAGACCGGGCTGGTGCCGGTGCTGCTCAAAACCAGCTATGGCGATGATCCGTTCTTTACTCACACGAAGACCCTGCTGACGGTTCACAATCTTGGCTATCATGGAACCTTCCCCTTTTCATTGTTGCGGCAACTTGAATTGCCCGGGTATCTGACCAGTCCGGCGGCACTGGAATATTACGGCAATCTGTCGTTGCTCAAAGGGGGGATCGTCTTTTCGGATCTGGTCAATACCGTGTCGCCGACCTACTGTCGTGAAATTCAGACGGTGGAACAGGGGTACGGCCTCGATGGTCTGTTGCGTGAGCGCAGTGCGCATCTTCATGGCATTCTCAATGGCCTTGATGAACAGATCTGGAATCCCGCTCAGGATGCCGCGCTGCCACATAACTACAGTCCAGGTAGGCTCAAGAATAAGAAGCATTGCAAGGTGTTGCTGCAGCAGGAACTGGGGCTGGAGGTTCGTGCCGATGTGCCGCTGGTGGTGGTGATCAGCCGTCTTGACCGGCAAAAGGGGATCAACCTGATTGAGGCCATCTGGCCGCAACTGCTCGAGCGCCCTTTACAGTTTGCTCTGCTTGGCTCAGGAACCCCTGAGAATATGCGTTTCTGGCAGGAACGTCAGGGAGAAAATCCCGGACAGGTATCGATCAATCTGATCTTTAACGAAGGTCTGTCGCGTCGCCTATACGCGGCAGCGGATATGATACTGGTACCGAGTCTGTATGAGCCTTGCGGTCTGACCCAGATGATTGCCCTGAAATACGGTGCCCTGCCTCTGGTGCGCCGAACCGGCGGTCTGGCAGATACGGTTATTGATATTGACGACGATCCCGCCGGAGGCAACGGTTTTATCTTCGATCATTCTGACCCCTGGTTGTTGCTTGCCACTGTTGATCGGGCGTTACATCATTATTACCAGCCCGAAACCTGGATCAAACTGGTTAAGCGTGGCATGAAACAGGATTTCAGCTGGGCACCGTCAGCACAGGAATACCTCAAGCTTTATCGATATATGATCGGTCTGCCGGTTGACCAGGAGGAAACAAAGGATGCTTTCAAAGAAAGTAATTCATTAGATGGCTAAGCAAAAAGCGTCAAATGCAAGGCGTGCAATTGGAGAGTAAAGAGGCCGACTTATCTACGTCAAGGCCGGGCGATGAATGCGGTTGTTCGGACCCGGGCGTAGCTGTTCGTGAGTTTTTGCGACGCCATCAAGGGAATAGGTGGTGGTCTTCGTGGTAAAAGGAGCTTTCTGGATTGGGGTGTATCTGCTGTTGATACTGACCCCGTTGGCGATTCTGTTGATCGAACCGGTTCCCCCCGGCAACGGTTTCTGGTGGGATGTCTCTTTGGCGCTGGGTTTTGCCGGCACTGCCATGTTGGGGATGCTGTTTTTGCAAACGGCTCGTTTTCGCCGCGCTTCAGCGCCTTTCGGCATAGATATTATCTACTATTTCCACCGACAGGTGGCGTTGATCGCGGTTCTTTTTATTGTCGCCCACCCCATCATTCTGCTGATCCTCAAACCGCAACTTATTGACCTTTTTAAACCGGGGGTTGCTCCGGCCCACCTCTGGGGCGCCATTGTGTCTGCCCTGGCCCTGCTAATGCTGGTGGCGACATCGATCTGGCGCAAGCAACTGAGCCTGGATTATGACCTGTGGCGGGTTCTCCATGCGGTGTTAGCGGTGCTGGCCCTGGGGCTGGCGATCTGGCACGTGCTGGGTGTCGGTCATTATGTCGATACACTCTGGCGCAAGCAGCTGTGGGGAGCCTTTTCCCTGTCGTGGTTGCTGTTGCTGGTGTATGTGCGACTAATAAAGCCCTGGGGTCAATTGCGTCATCCCTATCGGGTCGTCGAGGTGAAAGAGGAGAGGGCTGACAGCTGGAGTCTGACCATCAAACCTGAAGATCACGCAGGTTTGCGCTTCCAACCGGGGCAATTTGCCTGGTTGACTCTGGGAAATTCTCCCTTTGCTCTGAAGGAGCACCCTTTTTCTTTTGCCGGCAGTGCCCAAAAGGTTCCGGCCTTGACTTTTACCATCAAGGAGCTGGGTGATTTCAGTAGCGGCATCAAACACGTAAAACCCGGACAGATCGCCTATATTGATGGCCCTTATGGCGCCTTCAGTCCTGACCGCATGGCAGCTGGTGGTTTTGTCCTTATTGCCGGAGGGATTGGCATCGCACCAATGATGTCGATGTTGCGTACCTTTGCTGACCGTCAGGATCAACGACCCCTCAAGCTGCTTTATGCCTATAATACGTGGGAGCGTCTGACTTTTCGGGAAGAACTGCTGGCCCTTGAACAACAGCTCAACCTTGAAATTGTTTGGCTGTTAAAGGATCCCCCACCGGAATGGGAAGGAGAATCCGGGCTGATTACCAGCGACTTGCTGCAACGGCGGCTGCCATTGGCAGACCCGGAGCAGTCTTACCTGATTTGCGGGCCAGTGAAAATGATCGAGTTAACGGAGAAACTGCTGCACCAGGGTGGAGTTCCGCTGGCGCGGATCCATTCGGAACTGTTTGATATGGTATAATTGATCAGGTGGTTGTCTCTATGGCTCGCAGTAAAGGCGATAAAATGGTTCACCACCCGTTCACTTTGCTCACTTGAGGCACAGGATCGCAGAGAACACCCGGTTCGTTATGAATTGCTCAGTGCCCTCAGTGTCTCAGTGGTGAACACCAGGTTTTCTTGCAAGGAGTAAGTGAATGAGATTATTGTTTGCCAATCTGCTGGCTTGGGTGACCGGGGTGCTCATCGTGGTGATGGTGGTGCTGTTTGCCTGGTTGCAGAACAGCTAACGCCATGAAAGAAGCCCTGCTCTACGACAAAGGTTCAACCAACCAGGCCACCTGTCGCCTGTGTGCTCACTTTTGCGTGATCAACCAGGGGCAACGTGGCCGTTGTGGAGTGCGTGAAAATCGGGATGGGGTTCTCTATTCTCTGGTCTATGGTCACACCATTGCTTGTCATGTCGATCCCATCGAGAAAAAACCGCTGTATCACTTCCATCCCGGCAGCCGTTCATTTTCCGTCGCGACCCCCGGCTGTAACATGCACTGTCACTGGTGCCAGAATGCGGGGATATCCCAGGTGCCGTGCAACTTCAAATTCCCCACCGGCGAAGAGATGCCCCCGGCGCAGATTGTTGCTGCCGCCAGTAAAAGTCGCAGCCGCTCCATCGCCTACACTTATACGGAACCGACGATCTTTTTCGAATACAGTTTCGACATCGCCCGCCTTGCTCGCGAGGCTGGTATCGCCAATGTCTATGTCAGTAATGGCTACATGTCGGCAGACATGGTGGACATGGTGCACCCGTACCTTGATGCCGCCAACATCGATCTCAAATCTTTTCGTGATCCGACCTACCGAAAATATGCCGGAGCCAGGCTGCAACCGGTTCTTGACAGTCTGAAAAGGCTGCATGATGCCGGCATCTGGCTTGAAGTCACCACCCTGATTGTTCCGGGGATCAATGATGATTCGCAGGAGCTCAAAGAACTGGCTGAGTTTATCATCGCTGAACTGGGTGCCGACACTCCCTGGCACATCAGCCGCTTTTACCCCCAATACAAACTGGAGCACCTGCCGCCGACACCCACCGCAACCATAAACCAGGCGGTGGAGATTGGTCGCAGCGCTGGTTTGAAACACATCTATATCGGCAATCTGGGGGTCGATCGTGATACCCTCTGCCCCGGTTGCGGTGCTATCCTGATTCAGCGGCGGGGGTATGACATCAAGCGCAACCGGATAGCAGCGCAGAGCAGTTGCCCGGATTGCGGGCACCGGATCGCCGGGGTGGGGATGGGTGGAGAGTGAGTTGTCGGTTTGCGAGCCGCTGGTTCTAATGTTTGGGACAGTTCAAATCGACATCGGGATCGCTATCGGAACCGAAAAGAATTGATTCCTGAACACCAACAGCTTGAGGTCTCCCCCCCCCTTTTTTTTTGATCGATCCAGTCGCCGGGGTGGGCGGGGTTTTCAGAT
Organism: Deltaproteobacteria bacterium; assembly: GCA_018399135.1. Lineage (GTDB taxonomy): Bacteria > Desulfobacterota > Desulfuromonadia > Desulfuromonadales > Geopsychrobacteraceae > Pelovirga. The sequence goes on from JAGYPB010000028.1 coordinate 12,250, forward strand.
TCGAGATGAACAGGCGGTGTACGGTAACGACAATAACGATTTTGATCCCGATAGCAATTTCGATTTGGACTAACAACTCTAATAAAAACAAGATCATCCATTAATTGACAACATTTCATTGTTGGGGTATCAACGTCAATGGCGCATTTTCAGGGGACTGAATATGGGGGGAATATCACAGTAAATATCAGACGCCACTGCTTGAGCTTTGATGTTGTGAAGGAAGTTGTTTTAAATCAAGGAGAGTTACTTGAAATTAAAAGATGCAATAATAAAGCTTGGCGCCCAAATGGCGGCGGAGCGTGCGAGGGACATAGCTGAAGATCTGTGTATCGAATGGACTGATGGTATTTGTTTTGTGTTTAATATCATTGCTAATGATTTAGAGCGGATACCAGGGAATATTGGCGGAAAGGATGATGATGAAGTTTTGGCAATCAGGAAGTGGATACTCAAGTATCTTGGTGGGAAGGATGGTTGTGCCAGTAAACGTGTATCCAATTTGCCCGGTACTGTTGCCGACCCGATTATAGAAGAAATTATTAGTGCCAGACTTACGAATCTCGAGCAAGAAGATTTAGAGAAGATAACTTATGCCCACCGCCTTGGGATGTCAGCAGAAAACATTCTGGGACTAATACTTGAAGAGTATCTTGCCATTAATCTGAGCCCTTATGGATGGCACTGTGCATGGGGAGAAACTGTAAAATCCGTCGATTTTGTTAATGAAGATGGTAGGTTGCTGCAGATTAAAAATCGAAGTAATTCTGAGAATAGCTCAAGTAGTACCGTCAGACATGGAACCGAAATTGATAAGTGGTTTAGAATTAAGGCAGATCGTGTGGAGTATATGTGGAGTGCATTGAATACGATTTGCAAAACCAACCACCTCAGTGAGGAATCTTTTGTTCAATTCGCTCGGGATACGATTAAAAGCAACCCTGTATGCTTAGCTATAGAAAGTCAGAACCCTTGGATGGATTAGAGGACAATCTTCAACCAAACGCAAACTCAATTTGTTTTACCTCCTGATGGTGAGACTTAACCTCTTTATTAAATGATTCCATCCATTGAGTGTGTGATGTGTTTTTATACCTTGAGTAGGGAAAATCGAAAATATTCGTAAAGTTATCTGATGCTAGCAACCCTTTAATTAACCTTCCAGTGGCCAGTCCCAAACTCGCAGGGACGGCGTTTCCAACTTGTTTATATTGCTGAATCAGTGGTCCAGCTAGCTCCCAACTGTCAGGAAATTCCTGAATGCGTTTATATTCCTCAATTGAAAGAGGACGATTGTCGACAGGATGTGCGAGATCTGTAGCCGGCATTGCAGGGTGTGTTACTAATGTTGGTGAAGGTTTGTTCCAGGCTAATCGTCTCAAAAAGCCTGTTTTGCCACCACCCGAAAAGTATGATTTTCCCATCGCCTCTTTTTGAAGATCTGCAGGCAGATTCCGCCAATTTTGACCTGGCTTTAACATCCTATAATAACGAAGTCTTTTCTCAGGAAAATTCAGGTGATGATGCGTCTCAATATTTCCAATGCAGGATCTTAAATCGCGCCATCCAGGAAGGCCTAACTGGCCATTTTCAGAGTGAGTCGGGGTTAGATATGGTGGTTCTTTCCCGTCTCTTGAGCAAACAATAATTACGCGTTCCCTGATTTGTGGAGTCCCAAAATTTGCAGAATTATAAAGGTTAAAAGAAAATCCATAGCCAGCAGCTTCAAGTCTTTTAATTACGAAATTTAATGCCCCGCCTTTTAGTTCATCAGTTGAAAGATCAGGAAATTCCGACCCACGTTGGTCATGAGGTCGGTGTTCCATTGGACATGAAAGTAACCCCCGCACATTTTCAATGACGATATATTTAGGCCTCAGTTCCAAGGCAAGATCTATATATTTTAAAAAAACATTGCCTCTGTCGTCGTTAAAGCCCTTTCTTTTCCCTGCAGTACTAAATGCCTGACAAGGTGGCCCCCCCATAACCAGATCAATTTCATCAGATCTGGTTAGTTGGGCCGCAGCTCGAATATCATCAGCACTGTAGACACTGATATCGCCAAGCAATGCGGTGTTAGGTCGATTCAGTGCGATTGTCTGTCTGCAATATTTATCAATTTCGCATGCTAGCCTTATTTCAAAGCCGGCTTTCTCTACACCCAAATCAAGCCCCATGGCACCTGAGAAAAAGCTCAATGCGACCGGTTTCCTTTGGGCCTTTTTTGAAGTGAAATAGGCGGGATGATCTTCTGCTACTCGATGGGCAGTTTTTAATCCATATTTCTCAACACTAACGTCTGAGATTAACCATGAGCCACTAAGTTTGCGTGCTATTAAATCTTCTTGCCTGCATAGTGTTCTTACCCGCTGTACGCTGATGTTTAGTCGCTGAGCGGCATCTTTTATGTCTATTTCGGTACTCATGACGGGTTTCCTTTGCGAAATCTACAATAAGTACCAAATATACTCCCTCGCACTCATTTGTCAACCCCTGTGTTTGTATTTGTGATTGGAGTTGGGGCGATCAAATCTGAAGAGATCAACATGGGTTGTAATTATTCGGCTCTATCTTTGAGCAGGTCCTTCGGGTTCTGTGGTAAGGGTGTCTGTCGCCATAGACTGTTGACCTCTGCTTGGGTTTTAAATGGATCTTTTTATCACCCGCCCTCTTCGCTCACTTGAGGGACAGAGCCACAGAAAAAACTGAGAAAATATGGATTTTTATAAATTTCTTAGTGTCCCAATGCCTTAGTGGTGAATAATAGCGTGAGTGAATTGAGGCTGGTTGACAGTGTAACACAGCAAAGACCGAGAGGTCTTCAAGACACCCATCGCAATAAACCCCGTTGATTTTTTGCTCGAAATGGCTAGACTCCACAAATCTGTATTCATCACTTTTTTCAAGGATTCTGCTCATGATTATCGGATTTGCCGGCAAAGCCGCCTCGGGGAAGACCACTGCTGCGAAACATTTGCAGGCTATTCTGGGAGATAAAATTCAGGTATTGCCGATGGCGAGCATGTTACGCCGGGAGGTTGAAGCCTTTCTACGCCAGGTCGGTGCTGTCGATAAGGTGGCTCTACTTTACGGCGACCAGCAGGACAAACTGGCCCATTTCGAGATCGATGAGCATAGGGCTGGACTGCAGTGCCCGGCCTGGGGCGGTTTTGTTGCGGAAAATCGCGATATTCAGCAGCATTCGGGGATGACGACCCTGAGCGTCCGGCGCATTCTGCAGTGGTGGGGAACCGAATACCGCCGGGCTCAGGATCCCGATTACTGGACCAAGGCGTGGGAGGCTGCGCTGACAGAACTACCGGATCGCAACGCTCACATTCTGGTTGATGATGTGCGCTTTCACAATGAAGTCGACGCTGTTCAACGTAACGGCGGGGTACTGATCCGGGTTGAGCGTCCGGGATTCAACGGTGCCAATGATCACAGCAGCGAGAATTCCCTGGACGACTTCAACGGCTGGAACATGATTCTTCGCAACAACGACAGTCTGGAACAGTTTCTGCTGCAGGTTGAAGACAAGGTATTGACGTTGCTCCCGAGCTGATCAGATTTTCCCCACCGGTGCCAGATAGATTACAAACTCGTCTTCGCCATCCACACCCACCAGCTGATCCATTAACTCCTGATGAAAGGCAGCGATAGCGCAGGTGCATGCGCCGACGGCTGCGCACGCCAGATAGAGGTTCTGACAGACATGTCCGACATCCATCAGAATGACCCGATGAGCAGCGGCATGGTAACGCCACTCGGTTCGGTAGGGGATGCAGGTCCAGACAAAGGTCACGGCAGCAGCAGCGGTAAACATCTGGCCGAGGGTTGCCGGGGGAAGTTTCTCGATCAGGTCGCCATCAGCCCGTTCCAGCACCAGGGCATGTTCACGGGGCAGGTAGCGGTACACGCCAGGCTCAAGGTCAGTTACATTGGTCACCAGCAGGTAGGTTTCAAAGGGGTGGCGGCAACCGGCAGAGGGGACGGTACGCAGCGCAGTGCCGGGGGCCACCTCTTCGCGCAGGCCCTGGGTAGCCCAGAGCAGAAACGCCAGTTCGGCCAAATCAACCGGCGACCCGGCGAAGCGCCGATGACTTTGGCGCCCGGCGATGGCATCGAACAGACTGACGCTGTAGCGATGATCCGGTGCCGGGAGCTTGATCAGCTGTTGCTCCGGTTGCGTTGGTTTCTGGGTCGGTGGCGGCTCAATTCCCATATGCTGGTCGGTAAAGCGAAAGTCAATCATCAGACGTAATGAATCTTTGAGAAATTCCCGTTGGGATGCAATCTGTTGGCTATCCATGGTTGCTCCTGGCGTTAATATTTACAAGCGTTCTTCTGCCCTGAAAAAGCCGATGATATCTTCGAGAATCAGATAGGTGGCCGGTACCAGCAGCAGGCTGAGAAAGGTGCTGAAGAGGATACCGAAGCCCAGGGATACTGCCATCGGAATCAGAAACTGCGCCTGGGTGCTGGTGTCAAACAGCAGCGGTGTCAGTCCGAGAAAGGTGGTCAGTGAGGTCAGCAGGATTGGCCTGAAGCGGTTGACCCCGGAAAGCATCACCGCCTCCAACATCGGCATCCCTTCACGGCGGCGGCGGTTGATGAAATCGACCAGCACCAGACTGTTGTTCACCACCACCCCGCACAACGCCAGAATGCCGAGCAGACTCATGAAGCTTAAGTTGAATCCCATGATCATATGGCCGACAATGGCGCCACCGATACTGAAGGGGATGACCAGCATCACTGGTAGCGGTTGCAGGTAGGAACGGAACGGAATGGCGAGCAGGGCATAGATGGCAAACAGGACAAAAATAACCCCGTAGACCAGGCTTCCCATCGATTCCTTTTGCTCTTCCAGCTCCCCTTTAAAGCTATAGCGGATACCGGGATACTCAAGGAGCAGCTCGTCGAGATAGATCCTCAAATCGGCGGCGATCGCGTTGGTATCAACCTCCCCCTTTTCGGCATCGGCTGAGACATTCACCGCCCGGTTACGGTCGACCCGGCGGATGCTTGAATAACCAGCCTGCATATCGATGGAAGCGACTTGATGGAAGGGGACTTCAACGCCGTTCAGGGTGCGGATTTTCATGGTTTCCAGACTGGCCAGGTTCTGGCGTTGCTCTTTTGGATAGCGAACCATGACCCGGACATCATCACGCCCACGTTGAATGCGTTGAGCCTCACTGCCGAAGAAAGCCGCTCTGACCTGGCGTCCAAGGTCGGTGGTGGTTAATCCGAGAAGTTTGGCCTCCGGCAGCAGGCGCAGCTGGATCTCCTGTTTGCCCTGATCAAAGCTATCCTGGATGTCGAACAGGCCGGGATATTCGCTGTAGCGTTTTTTCAGAATTTCGGCAACTTCAGTCAGCTTGCCAAAATCAGCGCCGGTTAATTGAACATCAACCGGGTTGCCACCTCTTCCGATTTCCGCCCGGTAGGTCAGTTCCTTGGCTCCGGGAACCGTGCCGATCAATTGACGCCATTCCTGTACAACTTCACTGGTGTTGATCTGATTAAGGCGCTCTTCCGGCGGTAACATTTCTATGGTGACCTGCCCCAGTTCCGGTTTGCCGCCCATGCCGGGACTCCCGGTGCCGGTCCAGCCGGTACTCACCAGGATGTTACGGATGACCGAAGTCTTGCCATCCGGCTCCAGATGTTTGGCTTGCAGGGCGTAAGCGTGCTGAGCCATGCGTTCAATGTGGGATCGGGTCTGGTCGACCGAGGTGCCGGCCGGCATGATCAGCGTAGCACGGGCAATCTCGCTCTGAATCCGTGGAAAAAAGGTGTAGCCGTAACGGCCGCTGACAACAAAGCTGACAATGATGATAATTGCCGCAGTGAAAATTGACAGGGTCAGATGTCGCCGTCTAATCGCCTGCTCAAGCACCGGCCGGTAGATCCGCAGGGCAAACCATTCCAACCCCCCAGCCACTTTCTGCTGCAGTTTTTGCAACATCCGCAGTACACCCCGTGGCGGTTTGGTGATGTGGACGCTACTCAGGTGGGCCGGCAGAATCAGCTTTGATTCGACCCAGGAAAAGGCCAGGGCTGGAATGACAATCAGCGGAATCTGGGCGAAGATAGGCCCCCGCACACCTTCCATAAAGAGTAAGGGAGTAAAAGCGGCAATGGTGGTCAGCAACCCGAAGGTGACCGGAACTGCAACCTCCTGGGTTCCAGCAATAATCCCTTCGATCGATTCGCCATCCTCCTTGAGTCGTCGGTAGACATTCTCGCCGGTAATAATGGCATCATCAACGACAATTCCCAGCACCAGAATAAAAGCAAACAGGCTCAAGGAGTTGAGGGTCACTCCGAGGGAGGGCATCAGTGCCAATGCGCCCAAAAAACTGATCGGAATGCCGACGCAGACCCAGATAGCGACAGAAAGACGCAGAAACAGGGCCAGGGCCAGAAAAATTAGCAGGCCACCCTGTAGCGCACTGTTGGTCAGGGTGTTTAGCCGCAACTGGACAATGCGTGAGCGATCGCGCCAGTAGTCAATGGAAACCCCCGGCGGCAGAGCTTCACTTTTTTCCGCTATATAGTCACGGACGGCGCGCCCGACGTCCAGGGCGTTCTGTTCACCGGTACGGTACACCTCAATCATGACTGCAGATTTTCCATTGAGTACAGCTTCCAGTGGCTCTTCGTCAAAACCATCGCGGATGGTCGCAATCTCACCAAGCAGCAGTTGACTGCCGGCAGGCGTGGTGCGCACGGGGATACGGGCGTAGTCTGCTGCTGTGTCTGCCTGGCCCATGGTGCGTAACAGGATCTCGCCCCCACGGGTTTTGATGGCACCAGCCGGTAGGTCAAGGGAATGGCGGCGAATTGCCTGGGACAGGTCTTCCAGGCTCAACTGGTACTGTTCGAGGGTTGCTTGATTGACCTCCACCGAGAGCTCATAGGGTCTGACCGCGACCAGATCAGCGAGGCTGATTGCGGGCAGTGCGGTCAGGTCGTCGCGAACCATTTCTCCGATGATGCGCAGATCTTTTTCCGGTAGATCAGCGCCGACAACAACAGAAATAACCTCACGACGAAATTCCAGGATCTCGTAAGTCGGTCGTTCGACCTCTTCCGGAAAGGTGCTGATGGCATCAACCTTATTGCGGATATCATCCATGATCTCGCGGGGTTTGTACCCTTTTAAGACATCAACCCGAACCTGACCGCTGCCCTCATTGGCGGTGGAAATAATCGTATCGATCCCGCTGATGGCAGCGATCGCTTCCTCGATGCGGATAATGACCGCCTCTTCTACCTCGGCCGGGGTTGCGCCACGATAAACCGCCTTAATGATGACTGTATCCCGCTCAAATTCCGGAAAGACCTCCATCGGAATTCGATCTGTGACCGCCCACAGGCCAAGGCCGATAATCAACACCATCAGCAGGTTGGCTGCTACATGATTGCGGGCAAACCAGGAAATAACCCCGTTCATTGGTTCTGTCCCTTGCGCTCATCCTGGTTGTTGTTGATGATGCGGACGCTGATTCCATCTGCGGCAAAAGGAAGCCGCGTCAGGGCAATCTGCTCGCCGGGGTGCAGGGGGCCGCTGGCGACCAGATAGTTGGTGTCGCGCCAGACAATATCAAGTTCGCGTCGCTCAAGTCGGTTTTCCGGGGTGATAATATGGACTGTACGTTCGCCATGAATGGCTTGCCGGGGAATCAGGTAAACTTCCTCCAACTGGCTGCCTGAGATGCGTGCTTCAACAAACTGACCGATTTTCAATTGTGGCCGGTCTCCTGTCTGCTGATAAGGATCATCAATCCGGGCGATGACAAAAAGTTGCCGACTGTTGATATCGATACTGCCTTCGGTGCGAACCAGGCGTCCGGACCAGGTAAAAATGTCGCTACCGATGCGGACACTGAAGTTGACGCCTGTCTGCCGGGTTGCGGGAACCACAGGGCGATTACGAAATTCTTCCGGCAGGGTGAGGTGGCTCAGTTGCTCATCAGAGAGGGGCAAGCGAACCTCCAACGCGTCGCTGGCATAGATCCGTGCCAGACGGGTACCGGTAGTGATAAATTGCCCGATATCAACTTCCTTGGTCAGAATGCGACCGGCATAGGGGGCAAGGATGCGGGTTCGCTCAAGATTCAAGTCCGCCTGGTTCCGTCGTGCTTTAGCAGCATCAAGGGCCGCGGTGGCGTTTTCAAGCTGTGGTGTGCGCACAACCAGGGGTGGCGGTGGATGCTGATGCTGAAACTGTTCCCAGTCACGTCGTGCCTGATCGCTGCGGGCCTGTTCTTCAGCCAGCGCCAGTTGGCGCTGCGCGACCTCGGCGCGGGCAATGATGACGGCATTCTGATAATCGCGATCATCTACCTGCAACAGCAGATCGCCTTTTTCAAAGAAGCCGCCGGTGTAGAAGCTGTCCGCGACCTGAACCACCCGTCCGGATGTTTCCGCCACCAGAGTGCTTTCCGTACGCGGTGAGATAGTGCCACGACTGGCAACTCGAACCTGATAGGATTGTGGTTCAAGGGTGATGACTTCAACCGTGGGTGGAGGGGTCTTTGGACGCTGTCGGGTTGCTTCCGGGCCGCTGGCAATCAGGCTTACGCCGATGGCAATAGCCCCAAGCAGGATCAGCAACGGCAAGAGAAAGCGGACGATGCGTTTCATCGGTTATCCTGTAACAAAGAGATTGAAAGCTAAAGGGGTATGATATTCGATGAATCTAACAGAAAAGCCCCGGGAAGTAATCAGTGATGCGCACAGTTTATATCAATTCCTGGCAACAGAATCGCGCGGTCATTTTTTTCTTTACCTGGATATTCACTTCACTCAAACTATCGAGACAGGCTCATAAAATACTCACGACGGAGCCACTGAGAAATTCCTATAAAAACGTATCTGTTCAGTGCCGGATCCCCGATCCTGTGCTGAACAGATACAAAAAACATGCGTTTCCAGTTCCATCAGTGTCTTTGTGTCTCAAATGAGCGAAGCGAACGGGTGGTGAAGTCAGAACTTAACCGGCGAGGTGACTATGATTATCGGAATACTCAAGGAAATCAAGGCGGAGGAAAATCGTGTCAGTATGACCCCGGCCGGGGTCGAGGTGATGACGGCTGCCGGGCATCAAGTGCTGGTCGAGCAATCTGCCGGGATCGGTAGTGGTTTTGTCGATGAGGATTATCAGCGCGTCGGCGCGCAAATTGTGGCCGAGGCCGCGCACATTTATGCCCGCGCTGCTATGGTGATGCATGTCAAGGAGCCACAAGCGCAGGAATATCAGCACATCCGAGAGGGCCAGATCGTCTTTACTTATTTTCATTTTGCCGCCAGTAAAGAACTGACCCGGGCCATGCTTGAGCGCAAAGCCGTATGCATAGCCTACGAGACGATTACTGATGTTGCCGGTGGATTGCCCCTGTTGACCCCCATGAGTGAGGTCGCCGGACGCATGGCGGCCCAGCAGGCGGCAAAGTATCTGGAACGCGCCCAGGGGGGGCGCGGACTCCTTATGGGTGGTGTGCCCGGGGTTGAGCCGGCGACCGTTGTCGTCATTGGTGGTGGAGTGGTTGGTAGTCAGGCCGCGCGTATGGCCTGTGGTCTCGGCGCCAAGGTTTATCTCCTCGACAGGGATCTGACCCGTTTGCGCTATCTGGATGAGACCATGCCGGCTAACTGCTTCGTCATGATGTCCTCGCCGGCGACCATCCGGGATCTGGTGATTAAAGCTGATGCGGTTATCGGCGCAGTTCTGGTTCATGGTGCCAAGGCTCCACGCCTGGTGACACGTGAGATGTTCGCTACGATGAAGCCTGGTGCGGTGCTGGTGGATGTTGCTATTGATCAGGGGGGGTGCTTTGAAACCTCGCGTCCGACCACCCACGGTAATCCCACTTACGAGGTTGACGGTATTCTTCATTACTGCGTTGCCAATATGCCGGGTGCGGTTCCCCTGACTTCCACGATGGCGCTGACGAATGCCACCTTGCCCTATGCCTTCAAGATTGCAAGCCAGGGGTGGAAATCTGTAGCACGTCAGGATGCGGGTATTGCTGAAGGCTTCAATGTGGTCAATGGATTGGTCTGTTGCAAGGGGGTGGCTGAAGCATTTGGATTGGAATACGTGCCGGTTGATGAAGTATTAAAGGTGTGAACCGAGAACCTTCCCCCACAATAATATGTTGCGGGGGAAGGTATGAAAAGATTATTGTTGTTGATACCTTTCGCGCAGCAGTTTCTTGTCGGTTTTGCCGACGCTGGTCTTGGCGATGCTGTCAACAAACTCGATCCTCAGCAATACGATCTGTTTGGAAATCAGCCCCTTGTCGACAAATCCGCGGATATAGTACAGCAATTCCTTTTTGGTGATCTTTGCTGACTCTTTTCTGACCGCCAGGGCGACCGGTTTTTCACCCCATTTGGGGTCAGGCAATCCAATGACCGCTGTCTCGACAATGTCCGGATGAGCAGTGAGAAAATCTTCCACCTCCAGTGACGAAATCCACTCTCCGCCAATCTTGATAACGTCCTTGATCCGGTCGGTAATCTTGATGTAGTTGTGCTGGTCGCGGTTGGCGACATCCCCGGTATGCAGATAGCCCCCGCGCCACAGGGTTTCCGAGTTGCGCTGATCTTTCAAATAGCCCTGGGTCAGCCATGGACTGCGTACGACAATCTCACCGACGCTCTGACCGTCGGCAGGAATGTCCTGCATCTGTTCATCAACGATACGCAGATCGACCAGGGGAATGGGGCGGCCGGTTTTGCAGCGGATTTCCAGATCCTCTTCGCTGCTTAAATCCTCAGCAGTGACATTGGCCAGAGTCAGCACCGGGCAAGTTTCCGACATGCCGTAACCGGAATAGATGTCGATCCCCCGTGCCCTTGCAGCTTGACACATGGCTTTGGGCAGGGCCGCACCACCAATAAGTACCTTCCAGCCACTGAGATCAATCTCTTTGAACAGGGGATGGCTCATGAGCAAGTGGAGGATGGTCGGTACGCAATGAGAGAAGGTGACTTTTTCGTTGTCGATCAGCTTGAGCAGCATATCCGGCAGATATTTGCCGGGGTAGACCTGCTTGATTCCTAAAGCTGTGGCAATATAAGGAACACCCCAGGCGTGGACATGAAACATGGGGGTGATGGGCATATAAACGTCTTCCTGATGAAGACGTCCCTGGCGGGCGACGCTGCCCAGCGCTGCCATGCCGGCAATCGTGTGCAGCACCAGTTGGCGGTGGCTGAAATACACCCCCTTGGGCATGCCGGTAGTGCCGGTGGTATAAAATGTGGTGGCCCTGGTGTTTTCATTGAAATCGGGAAACTCAAAGCTGTCAGCAGATTGATTTAACAGGGCTTCGTATTCTCCGACCAGATGCAGGCTGGTTTCCACTTGTTTCTGCTCATCCTGCAATAGAACGTAAGATTTGACCGTGTCGATTCGCCCTTTGATATGTTCCAGCAGGGGGAGGAACTCTTCGTTGACGAGGATATAATCATCCTCGGCATGGTCGATGGTGTAGAGGACCTGTTCCGGCGACAGGCGGATGTTGACCGTGTGCAGCACCGCACCAAGCATGGGAACCGCATAAAAGCACTCAAGGTAGCGATGGGAATCCCAGTCCATGACTGCAACCGTGTCGCCCGCCTTCACGCCAATGGTGGTCAGGGCGTTGGCCAGACGGCAGACCCGTTGTGTGAACTCAGCATAGGTGAAACGCTGCAGGTCGCGGTAGACGATAGACTGGTTCGGGTTGCTGACAGCTGGGGCAGCAAACAGATTTTTAATCAGCAGCGGATAGTCGTAGGCGGATGCGGTACGTGGTATCAGGTTGTCTGTCATGGGGGCCTCGCGGTTTGATAAATGGTATTGGTTCAGACACATGGTGCAGACTCAATAGATCGAAGGCGTTAATATACGATGATCAATCCCCCTTCGCAACATCTGTCCCTTGTGAAGTCAGGAGATAACCCCCTTAAAGGACAGAAAGTTCAGCCCCGGAGTTATTATGAAACTACCAGCACCTCTGTTCTCCGGAACCCTGTTGCGCCGTTACAAGCGTTTTCTGACCGATATTGAGCGCCCCGACGGGACGATCATCACCGCCCATACTCCCAACACCGGCAGTATGATGCAGTGCGCAGTTCCCGGTTATCCGGTGCTGTTCTCTGCGGCAGATAATCCCAACCGTAAACTCCCCTGGACGCTGGAACTGATCCAGATTGGTAACGATTGGGTCGACACCCATACCCAACGCAGCAACCAGTTGGTGGGCGAGGCCCTGAAACAAGGGTGGATCACGGAGTTTCGTGATTATCAGGTGCGCACCGAATTTCCTTATGGCGGTAGTCGCATTGATTTTTTCCTGACCAAAGGGGAGGAAAAGGTACTGCTCGAGGTGAAAAATGTCACCCTCTGTTGTGATGTCGAAACCGCCTGTTTTCCCGATGCGGTAACGGTACGCGGGCAGAAGCACCTGCTCGAACTGGAGGAAGCGTTGAGCCAGGGGTATCGCAGTGTCATCTTTTTTCTCGTGCAACGCAGCGAGGCCCGATATTTTTCTCCGGCAGACAGGATCGATCCCGAGTACGGTCGTCTGTTACGTCAGGTGACAGCGGCGGGGGTAGAGATCCTGGCTTACAAAACCCGCACCACTCCGGAGGAAAATCGGGTGGCTGATCGGATTTCTGTAAAGCTTTAATTGCCTCTGTGGTGAGAAGGTTATTGTTTTATGCGAGCTGTCGGACTGATTACTGAATACAATCCGTTCCACAACGGCCACCTGTACCATCTGCGCCGCAGTCTTGAACTGGCGGAGGCTGACGTGTCGGTGGCAGTGATGAGCGGCCATTTTCTTCAGCGCGGTGAACCGGCACTGGTGGACAAGTGGCTGCGGGCTCAGATGGCTCTGACGGCCGGGGTCGACGTGGTTATTGAATTACCGTTGCCCTGGGCCTGCAGCAGCGCTCCGGATTTTGCCCGGGGCGGAATTCTGGCGCTTACCGCTCTCGGGGTCGACGCCTGCTGTTTCGGCAGCGAAAGCGGAGATCTCAACGCCTTACAGGGCTGTGCTGATCTTCTGGCTGACGCTCACGACATTATTGAGCAGCGCACCTCGGCTGCTTTGCGTCACGGTGTCACATTTCCCCAGGCGCGGGCGCAAGCGCTGGCGGAGTTTTTTCCGGCTACTGACAGGCACGAGATTCTTGCCAGCCCTAACAATATCCTCGGTCTTGAGTATCTGCGGGCTTTGGGCGAAACCGGCAGCTCCATAGTACCCCTCACCATGACCCGAATCGGTGCCGGTTATCACGATCTCGACGCAACAGAGGGGATTGCCAGTGCTACCGGCATTCGCCGGCGTTTGCGTGATGGCCATGTTATTGACGGTCTGGTTCCAGATCCTGTCGACATTCATCTGAGAGAGACATTTTCCAAGGGCATGGGGCTGGACGAAGATATCTATTATCGTCTGCTGTCCGCGCAGATATTGCTGCAGCCCGATGATTTGAGCCGATACTGGTTTATCGAAGCGGGGTTGGAGCAGCGTCTCATCGCTGCCGCCGATCAGGCTGATCATCTGGAAGGGCTGATCAGCGCCGTCAAGGCGCGGCATCTTACCCGGACCCGGGTGCAAAGAGCTTTAGTAGCAGTTCTCCTCGGCATTGAAGCTGAAGTTGCACGACGGCTGCTGGCTGCTCCCCCTGCCTATCTGCACCTGCTTGCCGTCAGTGAGCGGGGAGAAAAATTTCTGGCCGATCGACGAACGTCGCGGACAATTCCCCTGATCCAGAATTTTTCCCGAATTCAGTCTATCCTCAAGCGCCGCTATGGTGCGGAACCTGAGGCATTGCAGCGCGCACAAATTCAGTTGGCACTGCAACTGCGCGCCAGTCGAATCTACTCGCTGTTGCAGAAATCCTTCAGGGGCGAGCGCCCGCGCGATTATTATGAGCCGCTGCGCAGGGGGGGTAGTAAAACCGCAGAGGGTTGCGGTGTTCGCAGGGGGTAGGTAGCTGACACAGCGCATATGGAGTCATGTTTGGCTTTTGTTTTTTTGAAAAAACTACTTGGGTGACCCTGGCTTCTGCCTTTCCGAGCCGACACTGATGCCACAACGCGGTAGAATAATCCGGTGAATGATCATTACCAGGGCGATAATCACTGCAGCTAAACCAAAAAGGCCCAGGACACCGCCAAGGCTACTAAGGGAATCGTAGGCAAAAACAATTCCATAAGCCAATACCAGCATGATCACACCGCTGATCAGTTTAAGGATACGTCCATGTTTTTCTTCGAAAACACTTTTTTTAAGGGTGATGACTGCTGTCGCCAGAATAGCGATTTCGACACCTAGATAGATGGCCAGATAAATCACAAAAAGCAGCGCAAATTCAATACCGCTGACCCCCTGCTGGGCGGCAATGTTGGACCAGATAACCGGAAACCCGGCAGTGCATGGAAGCTCAACCAGGGTTACACCCAGGGCCATGATGATGGTAGCGCCGACCATGCCCGCTGTCGACATGTCCTGATGGATGATATTGCGCATGCGTTTGAAGATCCCCGGTTTGTGCTTGTCGGAGATGGTAAAACTCAGCCCTTGCTGAAACCAGAAATAATCCTTGATGTTGACCAGAGCAAAGGTCAGAGCCAGTAGACCGACGACGATCTTGATCCAGTCGACATAGCCCACATAGAGAAAGATATTGAGCAGCCCCAGCATGAAGGCGCCATAGCCGGCGGCGGTGGTCAACAGAAAAGCCAAGCCGACAATGATAATTTTGCGGCGCGAGCGGGTATGGAGAAGGATGCCTAGAAGAATAGTAAGCAGCCAGATTGAACAGGGATTAAAGCCATCGACAAAGGCGATCAGTACCGTTGTCAACAAGAGGGGCATGGTGCCGACGTTGATGTCGCCGAACAGCGGTACACTGATGGTGTCAGCTGCGGTTGTTGGGGCTGTTTCGGCGCTGATCTGCAGGCCCAGAAGTTTTTCTAGTTCGCCGCGCATCTCATCGGGAAAATGCTCACGGTAACCGATCCAGTGTCGCTCACCGATGAAGGTCAGGGGCACGCTGTTGGCATCAAGGCCGTATGTGTTCGCTGTTTCGAGAAAGCGCTGTTGATTGGCGCGGTCGTAATAGACCTCAAAATCGCGTAGTTGAACCTGTGGGTACTCTGCGGCAAGCTGCTCGAGTTGTGGCTTCAGGCGTTCGCAAAATGGGCAGCCGATGCCCCAGAAATAGAGAATCTGGTGGGCGGCTTTTGACCTGCTGGTCAATGCGGGACCATCGGCAGCGACCCAACCGAAGCTGTCGGTTGTCAGGGATGGAACCAGCGGACTTGTGGTGACGCCCTGACAGGCCGCGTCAGTGGCGGCATCAACGTCATCGGGGCAATCGGGGGTTGCCTCACAGCGCATGGAAATTGGGTTGAATTTTTGACCAGGGGCACAATCGACAAAAGCAACGGCCTGGGTTGCCATGAACAACAACAGCGCGATGGCGATGATCAATCCCGGCCCAATAATCAGTCTGTCACCTTGAAACAGCGTCATGCCCGTGTTAACCACCCCTTAGTAAATCATGCAGATGTGACCTTATCGGTGGCCATCTTAGCGGAAAACAGGTTATCTGGTAAGGTGTTTTTGGTGGTTTGTGTCAGGATGTTGATGGTTAAATAGCGGTTTGAAAAAACAATCCGCGCGCCACAACCTGATAGCGCACTCCATCTCCGTGAAGAGTGCTGCCAAAGAGGTTGATGGTATCAACGGAAAAAGAGGCTTGTAAATCAATGTCATTAGTCAACTGCAAGAAACTTTGAATGTTTTTAATGTTCTTGATGCGGGCGAGGGTAATGTGAGGGGTAAAGTGCTGTTCCGGCGCAAAACCCAAAGGCTCCAATAGCCGGTCGATCTGCTGCACCAGCTGCTTGAAGGGCAGTGGCTCATTGATGGCGGCATAGAGGATGCGTGGTTGTTCGGATGAGGGGAAAAAGCCGAAGCCGTTCAGATTGGCAGTGAAAGCCCCCTGGTCTCGAGCAAGCTGGTTAATCTTTTCAGTAAGTTGGGGCAATCGGGTGTCATCAACCTCGCCAAGGAACTTTAAGGTCAGATGCAGATTGTCCGGTTTGACCCAGCCGGCAGTGACATCGCACCGGCATAGTTGCCGGGCGATGTCACCGAGGTATTGCTTGAGTGCAGAAGATAATTCAACGGCGATAAAGGTACGCATCCCCTCATCTTACGTTTTTCGCCGGTCGGGTTACAGTCCCTTCTTCTCAAATATTCTGAATGCTGACAGACCAACGATGATGAAAACCACGATGACCAGCCAGGGTGAGATGCCGAGCACCTGCGGCAGGGTTACCTTGCCGTAGGCTCCCCAGGTCAGCACGGTACGTTGTAATAGCGGATAGGCTTCGGCGAAGATAGCGGCACCTACGACCATGCCGGCGATGGCCCAGATGACATGAACCCGCCCTTCCGCCAGGGCGCCGACGGAGGTGCCGGGGCAGAATCCGGCGATGGCCCAGCCGATACCGAACAGCAGACCGCCGATAATAAGGGCGCCGACATTGGCGGACTTGATGCTTAATGAGATCACGCCGAAACCGTTGAGAGCATAGATGCCAACCATCCCGACCAACACTGCAGTCAGCATGAACTTGATGATGGTCATGTCCTTAAGCAGCATAAACCCAACCTGCTTTTCGAAGCGCAGGACTTCACCTTTTTGCAGGAAGAAGCCGAATAAGATGCCGGTTACCAGTCCTAAAAAGAGATCCATGATCCTCCTCCTTATTTCTTATAGAGCAGGTGAGCGGTGATGATGCCGCCAACCATGAAGAATACCAGGGCCAACAGACCACTGACCGCCAGTTGCATGTTGCCGGACAACCCATGGCCGCTCGGGCAGCCATCGGCCAGGCGTGCGCCGAACATCAGGATCATGCCGCCGATAAAAGCGCCAACCCCCCGGAGTGTCGCGCTGGTGCCGAAGCGTTCTTTCCAGATCGGTGGAACGGTTTCCAGCTTGGCTGAGCGTCCGAGTCGAGCGGAGATCAGGGCACCAACAAAGATGCCGATGACAACCATCATCTGCCAGTCAACTTTCGGGCTGTTTTTCTTTAAATATTCATTAGTGGCAACATTGTCCGGAATGACTGTTTGCTCAACATAGCCGGCGGCCCGGACGAAGGTGGTTGATGCTCCCAGATACATGGTTTTGTCGATTGCAATGGTGGTGACCGCGACCGAAAGGATAGCCAGGATGCCGGTGAGAGCCCCGGCAAGGTAAGGATTCCAACGTGCGGCAAAAAGCGAGATATTCATAAAAGCCTCCTGTGCTGTTTATATATGATTATCTATATATAACAAATAAAGTAATATTTCAAGGTGGGGGGGAAGTTTTTTTAAGACCTTATCAGTTTTAC
The DNA here is from genome assembly GCA_018399135.1 of Deltaproteobacteria bacterium. GTDB lineage: Bacteria > Desulfobacterota > Desulfuromonadia > Desulfuromonadales > Geopsychrobacteraceae > Pelovirga. The sequence continues at coordinate 29,681 of JAGYPB010000028.1, forward strand.
ACATTTGGTATGTTTTGCAACTTATGGCAAGTTTTTTGTGATTGGAAAATCTAACGGGGGATGATCAGGGTGTTGCCATGATGGCGAAGAATATCGACTTTGATACCGTAGACCTGCTGAACGATATCAGCAGTTAATTCCTCGCAGTTGCCGCAGAAGAAGATATGGCCTTCTTTCAGGCACAACAAGACGTCGGAAAATCGCATAGCCATATTCAGGTCGTGCATGGTCATGACGGCAGTGAGCTGATGTTCGTGGACGATGTGCTGGATGGTCTGAAGAATCTCGAGCTGATTTTTCAGATCCAGACTGCTGGTGGGTTCATCAAGAAGCAACACAGAAGGTTCCTGAACCAGGGCACGGGCGATACATACTTTCTGTAACTCTCCTCCGCTCATTTCGTTGATATGGCGTAAGGACAGATGCTGGAGGTCGAGCTGATTGAGGGCGGCATCAACTTTGCGCAGGTCGTCATTACTAACGCGCCAGCGCAGATGCGGCTTTCGTCCCAGCAGTACGGCATCAAAGGCGGTCATGCGACCGGCGTCATTGCGTTGGGCGACATAACCCATGCGTTTGGCAATGTCGCCGGCACGCATTCTGAAAACATCGACATTTTCGATCAGCACCGTCCCGGTTGTTGGCTTAAGCATGGCATTGATACAGCGCAAAAGAGTGGTTTTGCCGACACCGTTGGGCCCCAGGATGGTCAGAACCTGCCCCTGATTGACCTGAAAATCCAGGCCATGCAGAACCATGCGGCCATCGTAGCCAATACGGATATCACGGACATCGAGGATCATCGGCTCTTCCCCCGAATCAACAGGTAGAGGAAGGCAGGAGCTCCCAGAAAGGCCGTCAGGATCGATACCGGCAGCATTTGTGGAGCGAGAAGCAACCGGGCAGCCGTATCTGCTGCCAACAGCAGACAGGCGCCGGTCAGAGCCGAGGCCGGCAACAGAAAGCGGTGATCGTCACCGATGATCCTGCGCACAATATGGGGGCAGACCAGACCAACGAAACCGATGATGCCAAGAAAAGAGACAATAACCGCAGTAACCAGTGAAGCAACGAGCATGCCGGTCATGCGTACCAGTTCGACCCGCACCCCTAAACCCTGTGCGGTCTCATCACCAGCGTCGATAGCGTTGTAATTCCAGCGATTGAGGATGAAAAAAATCAATGAGAAGCTGACCACCACCGCCATGAAGATGACTTCAGACCATCCCGCGCGGCCAACATCGCCGAAAGTCCAGAACACCATGGCTGCCAGTTGCACATCATCAGCAAAATACTGCAACAGCATGGTTGCGGCGGTAAACAGTGATCCGATGGCAACGCCGCTGAGAATCATGACTTCAGGCGTGGCACCGCGTAGGCGGGCAATGGCAATAATGACCAGAGACGCAACCATGCAGGCAGCAAAGGCAGAAAATGTCGTCATGTAAGGGTTGATGATACTGACGGCACCGGCCTGGGTGCTCTGCATGGCACCACTGCCGAAAATCATGACAGAAAATGCGGCACCAAAAGCACCAGCCTGAGAAATTCCCAGGGTGAAGGGGGACCCCAGGGGATTACGCAGTATCGACTGCATAGCTGCACCCGCTGCGGCCAGTCCGGCCCCGGTCAGGATTGCAGCGAGGGCGTGGGGGAGACGGATATGACGGACAATGATGGTGTATCTGGCATCATCGCCAAAATTAAACAAGGCCTGAACTGCCTCACGAGCCGGTATTCGAACTGCGCCAAGAGAGACGGCAAGAACCAGCATGAGTAGTGTCAGCGCTACCAGAACGGCCAGAAACAGCAGCTTCTTGCCGATGTAATTATTGTAGGCTTCAGGATTTCTCCCGTGATCAAAGTGGGACATCATTACCGCAATGGAATCCAGTTGAAACCCATACTGTCAAAATCCTCGTTGATTCGTTTAAATGCCGGGCCCCCGTTGAGGAAGGTGCTGATTTCTTCGGCTATAAACATGGGGTCGATATCGGCAAAGCGTTCCGGGTAAAGGACACTGCCAATAAAGTAGCTGTTGGCAAAAACCGATTCAAAGTTGGTGTTATAAAAGTTGTAGGGGAAAACGCCATGAACTCGGCCGGATTGCACGGCGGTCATGGCCTGATAAACAGTATCGGTGGCTAATTGCTCTAACCCGTTGGCGCTGGCGGGAAGACTGGTGCAGGCAATATCCAGAAAGATGATCTCCGGATCCCACAGCAGTAGTTGTTCTTTAGCAACAGTGGCGTGAGCAAAATTGGATTCGCCTGCGCCAAGCTCCTGAGCAACGTTGCGTGCTCTTAAAAACACGAAAGGAGCATAGTCAGGTTCGGTGGAGGCAAAGCCGTGTCCACCGCGCATAGCCAGCCCTCCTATGTAGGTTGACGGACGATCTTTGTCGGCGATGCCGGCAACGCGTTGTTCCAGATCAGTTTGCAGTTGGTCAAAAAAATCAATCACTTGTATAGCACGTTGTTCTAGTCCCAACACTTGTCCCATGATTTGCAGAGTCTGATTCAGCTCTTCTCGTCCGTTTGTCAGATTGCCATAACCCAGGGCGACAACAGGGATACCGGTTTTGGTTTGTAAGCTGTCAACGCCACCATCACGTGGAGCATTGACCTTAAAGATGACCTGGGGTTGGGGATCCAGACCGGCGATCAACTCCGGGTTGTCGAAGCCGCGAAATTCACCAAAGAGAGGAAAATCGGTCAGTTGTGGATGATTAACTGCATAGGGACGGGCGTCGACAGAAAAAGGCAGCGCACCTTTTTCGGCGCTGTCGACACCCACAACCCGATCCTGTCCGTACAGATAGACCAGCAGACGCAGACAGCCGGAGCCGGAGCAGATGACCCGGTCGACCTGGGTCGGGATGCTGATCTGGCGACCGAGGAAGTCGGTCATGGTGCGGGTTGACGAGGTGGCCTGGATCAGGGTTGCCGATCCCAGCAGTAGAAAACACAGCCAGAAGACGATCACGCGCATGATGAATCTTCCCCTTGGTGGTACGTTTTTTTTTTTCGTGCTACCAATCAGTAGCATTTCGTCCGGGGGAGGTCAATCAATTCTTCAGCAGTTATTCATCCAACGGCAAGATCAAGGGGTTGAATGCTTTTGATGCGATCAGGACTCTTTTTCCCACCTTCAGGCTTGTTATTTCCCGTTCACTGGCGATGACCTGGACGATGTCCTGCCCGACCAGAACATGGACAATGTAGACGACGCCGCTGGGTTTGATGTGTACCACCTCACCGTTGAAGCGGAACTTATTGCTGATTTTTGATTGTGAAAAAACCTCTGTCGGGCTGCCGCTGCGGGTGACTTCGCCTCTGTCCAGCACAAAGACGCGGCGACTGAGGCGGAAGACCTCGCTCAGATCGTGGCTGACCAGCAGGGTGGTGGGTTGATAGCGCTGATGCAGACGCAGCAATTCATCCTGGAGTTTGAGGCGCATCTGCAGATCCAGGGCTGACAGGGGTTCGTCGAGGAGCAGGATGGTTGGCTTCAGGGCCAGGGCGCGCGCCAGGGCGACACGTTGGCGCTGGCCGCCGGAGAGTTTGTCCGGTTTGCGACCGGCCAGCTCCTGTAATCCCGCGACCTCCAGCAACTCTCCGACGATGACACCGCGTTTTTCCCTGGGCAGGGCCAGGCCAATGTTCTCGGAGACGGTGAGATTGGGAAACAGGGCATAATCCTGAAACACCATGCCGATGGAGCGCCGGCGCGGGGATAGATTGATACGGCTGGTCGAGTCGAACCAGGGTTGGCCATTGACGACGATGGTGCCGGCGTCGGGGGTGGTCAGCCCCGCTACCATCCTCAGCAGGGTGGTTTTGCCCGCACCTGAGGGGCCGAACAGGGTGATGAATTCCCCCTGTTCAATGATGCCGTTGAACACCAGATCCATCGGTCCTTCGGCGGTATGCAGGCGTTTGCTGACATTGACTTCAATCATGCCAGCTCCATACGGGCAAAGCGCCGGTTGACCATATAGACCAGTAGCAGTATGGCAAAGGTGATGGCAAACAGCACAAAGGCGTACTGGTGGGCCGTGGCATAGTCGAGGGCTTCGACCCGATCATAGATGGCAATGGAAGCCATGCGGGTTACTCCGGGGATATTGCCGCCGACCATCAGTACCACGCCGAATTCGCCGACGGTGTGGGCGAAGCTCAACACGCAGCCGGCGAGGATACCCGGTTTCATGTTGGGCAGCAGGATGGTGAACAAAGTCTTCGCCCGGGAGATCCCCAGGGTCGCGGCCGCCTCGCGCAGATTGGCAGGAATTGCGCCAAAGCCGCTTTGCAGGGGATGGATCATGAAGGGGAGGCTGAATAGTACCGAACCGACGATAACCCCTTCAAAGCTGAACACCAGCCTCAGGTTGAACCAGTTGTCGAGCCAGCCACCAACCGGATTGACCGGACTGAAGAAGACCAGCAGATAAAAACCCAGCACCGTCGGTGGCAGCACCAGGGGCATACTCACCAGGGTTTCAACGATAGCTTTAATGCGATTGCTGGTATAGGCCAACCAGTAGCTTAGAGGAATCCCTATCACCAGCAGGATGATGGTGGTGATGCCGGCCACCTGAAAAGTGAGGATCATGGTTTGGGTAAAGTCTGGGTTCATAGAAGTTCCGTATCTGTTGAGCACAGGATCCCCAACCCTGTGCCATGGCGAGTTGAATAGCAGGAAATTCTTTTAATTTCCAGTCAATGACACTTCGTTGGCCTTGACCAGCCATTCTACCTGATCGCCGGTTTTCAACTCCATTCGTTGTGCTGAACGGCTGGTGATGATGGAAACAATCTGGTGTCCGGCACTATCGAGGGTGATCTCCGCCAGCATCCCTTCACTACGAATGCCGGCGATAGTAGCTGGAAAACGGTTGCGCAAACTGATCAGCCCACTTAAATTGCGGGCGATGGAGACTTCCGTCTCCTTGAACAGGATTTTTATTCTCTGTCCGGTTCTCAACCAGGGGCAGTGTTCGGGGGTTTCGACGATCAGTGCCGACATCCTGAAGTCTGAGGTCACG
>JAGYPB010000029.1 GCA_018399135.1 Deltaproteobacteria bacterium
CCCCAGCAAACGCGTAACCGCCCACCAGGAACACGCGAAGGCCACTGGCCTGGTAGAAGTAGTCCGCCATTTTTGCTACTGATGATCCTGTTACATCGGCTGGCAGGACAATTCCAAGCCCGCTGTGAGGTGTCCCAGCATAACCATTGGTGGTCGGCAGGTTGATTCCTGATCCAGCGTGGTTGTTGAGCCTGTCCCAGCCGGCTACGGTGGTGTAGTTATAAGGGGGCAACCCTTTTACGTAGACCGCATGATCGCTGATCAGTGAAGCTACACGCTCCCACACATCGCCGTAAGGGTTTTCAATTCCTAACACTTGAGAATAAGCCGTTAAAAACCCTGCTGACCCTGCGGTATTGTTGGCAGCAAACCGACCGGAGGCAACATCTCCCAGGCCACAACGCCCGATGTAACTATCGTTTGTCCATCCACCGCCGCTTAGGGCTGTTCGCCCATTGCCGACCATCGACTGAAAATTGTAACCAGCCCAACCGACCAGCATCAGACAACGCTCCCAGTGCTTTGTCCAGAAATCCGCTTGCTGCCAACCCGCTCCGCGAGCTGCGGCAAGGCTGTCCGTTGCTGCTGTGGTGAGGGAGGCATGACCCCAATCACCGGCTCTGGTAGTCACTGGGTAAACGGGGGAAGTTCCGTCGCGTGGGTCGAGAGCAATGGATGATAGCTTGGTATCAGCAGGGACGAGAGAGGCTTCATAGGCACCCTGATAAGCGACCTCCACCCCATCGAACAGAGGGTGGAGGGTGAAGCCGTCCAGAGGCTTATCGCTGATCAGCAGATAGTACCAGTCGCCGACCACATCGGTTTTGACGTAGCCGCGCTTATATTCGACCATGATCTGACCGTTACTGCCGTCAAGGGCAACGTCTGTGCCGTCAACATGCTTGGTAAAGTCGAGCCAACTGATCGCTTTGAACACCGTGCCATTATCTTGTAACGCCACCCGCTGTAGCCGGTTAAACACAGGGTACTTGGAGGTAGACAGAAACTGCCCGACTGTCTCCCCCTCAGTTGCCCCCACGCGGATAAATGTATCCGTGGTGATGTTGTAGGCAATGCCCACATAGTCGCTTGGAGCATCCGGGAGATTGAGCCAGCCAAGGTCGATCCTGCCATCAGCCCCCGCAATGGGAACCTTGTTTGGTGTTGGGGTGGCTGTGACTTCTGACGCATCAAGTTTTAGGTCGAGTGCTGTCTGTTGGGCTGTAGACACAGGCTTGGAAGCATCAGACGTATTGTCTACATTACTGAGGCCCACTTGCGTCTTGGTTACACTATGCGGATTTTCTGTTGAAGAAATATGTGTCTGAATGTTAGCGTTTGCTGCTGCTAGATCAATAGAAGTATCCCGCACATTGACATCGGCAATCAGGTTCCGAGTCCCCTCGTCCCAGTAAATATCCACATGGGCATCGGTGGGCGGCTCAACCCCCCAGAACTCCCCTGCTGCTGGTACGACAAAAGGGTTTGTGAGGGCTTGCGGATCAGCGCCGCCGGTGGTTAAATCAGCAACGAGGGTTTCGGTGCCTGTCAGACGGACGCGGATCGTGTCGCCGGGTTGCGGCATGCCTGCGGTTCCACTGCGTAATTTAAATGCCATGGGTAATCCTTACGATGCCGGATTAGACGTTGTGTTGATCTCGATATCGGCGGTGGTGTAGTTGGCCGTTAACACTGAACCATCATTGATAGCCGTTGCCCGTGCGTAAATCTGCACCGCCTGGTGCGTGGTGCTGACATCCATGTTGGCCAGGTTGATGCTTGCAGCAAATGTGATGTTGTCCGTTGATAGCTCCCACGCAATACCGGGATCAGAGCCAACGATTGAGGCTGATATCCCGCTGTAATTGTCGATATTGGTGGTGTCATCATCAGCCCACACGAAAATATCCGTGGCAGGTGATGCGGTAACGTGGGTTGGATCGCTGGTGCCATCGAGGGTGATGGCTACGGCTACGGGATCAGAGCCGTCACCGTCAGAGTAGAGGGCGGGGGTTGCGGTTGCGTCTTTTGCGAGTTTGATAGACATGGTTTAGCTCCTGTGGATAGTGTTGTATTGTTTGATTCGGCGCAGGCGGTGCCCTGCCCACGAGTTGTCTTTTTGATACGCATTGCGGCAATGGTTTGACTCTCCGCACAGCAACCAGAACAGCCAGTCGATGTTTTTGTAGATCATCCGCTGTTCGCGCCAGCACCGGCCCGATATGCACTCGTTGGGATCGCCGTTGAACAAAAAGCAGTTCAAAAACTGGCTGATTGCGTCAAGGGTTTTGGGTAGCCATTTCCTGTCGTCAATCATTGCGTCCCCACTGTCTGACATCTTCTAGCCGTGCGTTGCAGGTATGCAGGGCTGTTTCCATATCCAGCGCCCAGAATAAAAGTTCCTCGTTGGTTCTCATCTGCGTCTCCGGTACGTCAACGGGCATTGCCAGAGCCACGGGGATCAGCCTGTCGCGATAAATGATCTTCTCTGAGCAGGCGGATAGACTCAGGGATATCAGTAGCAAGCCAATCGACAGCAGCAGCGTCCTCAAGTTGCGTAATGTCTTTTTTGAGCCGGTTGACTTCGGCATATAGCAATCTCCGTTCGTTCTCGCGCTTTGTCAGGATGGCGCTGAGTTGTTCGCTCTCTTTTTCGGCTTGCGCCACCATGTCGTGTGCGACAGTCAGTTCCGTTCGAAGCGTGTCGCGTTGGGTTTTGAGATTATCCACCCGCTGATACTGCGCCCAGACAACACCGGAGAGGATGACGACGAGAGCGCCACCGATAGCCAGGGGTTTCCAGCCTGCCAGCAGCCCCATCATTTGATGTTCACCTTAACCAGATCATCAGCCGTGGCTGCGACGACGTAGGTTAATATGATCGCGCCAAACACCCAGGCCAGAGTTTGAAACAACGGCACAGCTGCGCCAAGCTGATCGGCATCGAGAAACAGGCCGATGAGGATCAGGGCGAACAGGCCACACAGGGCTATGTAGCTGTGGCGGCGGCGGTGTTTCCACCAAATATGGGGGGTTGGGTGGGGCATGGGTGGCTCCTCTGTTTCTTTCAGGTAAACCTGTGGCACTCGTTTAAAAATTGCCATCAAGGTAATCTTGCCCTAAAACAAGAGTTAGGTGATCTTCAATGTATTTTGGTGTTAAGCCAATCTTAAAATTGACATCTTCTCTTGTCCTCCAGGCATATCTACTTACGACATAGGCAGTAGACGCTGAAGTTCCAAGGGCAGCAATGATATCCTCGGGAGTCACGACAGTTCTGTTAGAAAGATAATGGGTAGAGTCCCTAGAGTATACATAATGCAAGTGGCCAGCGAGTATGGTAGCAGTTGCATGATCAACCATCTGTTGTGTCCAAGCAACTGAAAGTTCAAATGGTTGATACAACTCGCTGTTAGCTGCCGTATAAGGCCCATGTCCTTGTATAGACGAAAGACCGCAAAACTCTTGTATCATCGCGTCAATGTTCCAAGGGTTTGAAACAAATGAGTACGAAATCCCGGCAAAAGTTCCCCCGTCACCAACAACATTTTTCCCGTTATGCCCTGCATACCCCCTCCAAAAAAGTGGCGGGGTAGGCCAACCTGAGTATCCTTGTAGAGTATTTACCCAAGTGTACGATACAAACGAAAGGTAGTCTGGACTACTATCTTCCCTTATGCTATAACCTCCGGTTTTTTTAACACCAAAGTTCGGGCCAAACCCTGGGGCATAGTAAATTTCACAAGCATCGTATTCATAAGTAAAGACTCCCGATTTTTCCCTAAATTCAGAACTCCAATAATAGTTCCAATGCCGTGTAAAGGAAAAAGAAACTTCTATCGCAGTAATTCCACAAGGTCTCGGCCACTCAGCCCAGCCGACTATTCTTTTATCTGCTTCATCTACCAACACCATTACTCTGTCTCCGGTTGCGAAGCCGGGTAGCCCATCACCTAAAGGACAGGGATCATCATAGGGCAGTGTTTCTATGTCCCTGTGTTGATAGATCCCAGCTGTATTTGCTACCCCGTATGAGATCATTGCTTGCTTACCAACCATATCGTTGCTGATAATATAGCCGAGTGCGTAGCGCCCTTGCCACTTCACTGCCCCCGGCCAGACAGCGTAGTTCAAATATGTTTGTGCCGCTGTCATACTCATGATGGAGCGCATCTGACCATCATCTTTAGTCGGCTCACGGCCATCAGGGTAAATGACGTGGTTTGGAAAGTCTTCACCCTGTCTAGCTACTTCCATTGTGGCGACTGTTGAGCCTATAGTGAGATCTTCGACGTACCATGCACACCAAGCCAAGGCTTCTCTGGTGGCTGTCGCTGCTTCGAGAGTATCTGCCTTTTCTCTTAGTCGGGTAGCTTGCTCTTGCATTCCTAGAACGTAATTTGCCTGCCCCTCCCAGACTGCTAGAGCCTGAAGATACGGGGGAAGTAGTTCGCTTACTCCCTCAATGGTAGCTTGGTCTTGTTCATACGCTGACTTGGCTGAAAGCATCTCGGCTTCAGCTTGTGCTAAATCTGCCTGTCGGCTTGCAACGTCCGTATCGATGGTGTCTGCCTCATCTCTGAATGTCGAGATCCTTGCCGTAACGCGAGGGCTGTCACGGTGGATGTTGACTCGATACCGCGCTGATCCCATGTGCTCCAATATTGTCGCTCTACCCATAAACCCACGTCCTTGGATTCTCTCTAGAGATGCTGATCTGTGTATGCTGCGCAACTACTACTCGATTTCCAGAAGTAACAACATCGCCGGGGATGACATCAAAGGCGCCAGGAATCTCAACTACATCCATCTGACCGCTCGGCCAAGCTCTGCTCGGAGCGCCAAGATTGCGGTCAGTTTTTCCTCTCATTTCATGGATCCCTGTGCTGCGAAGAATCAATGAGCGACTACGTCCTCCCCGATGATGCTGATATCTTATCTCTGGCATCCTGAAAACCTCTCCTGCGTCATAATCTACAATCGACCACGGAGCGACCCCGTTCTTGACTTCGTTTATAAGATCGGCCGGCAATGATACCGTTATTGATATGCCCCTTGTCCCAGACAGGAACACATTGCAGGAGTAAATGGGCAAAATCTTTCCTGACGAATCACGCAACGTCACTCGTTGAATACGACCGTCGTAGAGGTCACGCCAATATCCGGGATCCCACTGCCCTAGACTTCCCTGAAGGGAAAAAGAGGGTAGAGAGTATTCAATCGATGAGCCGAGTGTTCCAAGGGACAAGCGGTGGGCTAATGCTAATAGTTCTGTCGATGATATTCTCTCTTCGTGGTAAAGAGTCCCAAAGACAAGGTTGTGCTTCAGGGCGAGGAGTTCTGTTGCATTTATCGGCTCAGACCCTAACTTTATCCAAGTCAAATTGGGGAGCTGTACCCACTGTACGTCCTGCGTGTCTGTAAATACAACGTCAGGGATCGGTGCAACTTCTACCCCGACCCAAGTCAAATCGGGGAGTTGTGCCCACTGTAAATGTAGAGTATTGGTGAAATTCACCTAATCACCCCTGCATGAAAAATCCACGAAAATAGGGACGAACATTAAACGTCCCCGCATTAGCGGCAACAGCTATCTTAAAGGTATGAACCCCTTGGAACCCGACATTGTTAGTTACTGACCACCTAAGTATTTGCAACGGGTTGAGCACAAGAGGGAATGTAGTTTGAATATTGCTACGATAGGTTACCTCATCAGAATTACCCGCACCAAACCAAACTTCTGGCTGGGTTGTGACATCATGGTAGTCCATCAGTATAAGACCTACTTCGTCTACAAAGAAATATCCCGGTCCATTTGGCGTTATCGCAAACGTAGCCAATGAGGTAGCAGTTACATGCTCGCCGAAAAGGTAAAACTGGGAAGTTGTCCCGTGCAGCAAACCCCCATAATGCGGCGGGCCAGAAACATAGGCGTCAGGGTGATATTTGGGAACCATTGGAACCCCAGCAATTACGGTGTGTGCGCCATTATTTACACTTAGCCCTATTGTGTTGATTAGTGTGGTGCTGGTGCCAGTGGTGAAATTATCTTTCCCACCTAGAAGCACAGCACCATTGCCGACAGAGCTGTTATCATGCCCTATAATGACCGAGTCAGATGTGTTATTGGAGGGGTTATTGCCGATGGTTACGCCGTTGTACCCTGCTTCCGCGTAATGTCCAATAGCGACCCCGCCAGGGTTATTGCAACCAGCATTTGCCCCTATGACTATAGCGTTATTCCCATTGTTAGAGGTGTTTAACCCTAACGATATCCCCCCTTCACCTGTTGTACTTGCTGCTGCCCCTATAGATATTGCTGACTGCGCGACGGCTTCGGCATAAGCCCCAACACTAACAGCATAACCTCCATGACATGATGCGTTGTATCCAATAGCCGTGGCTTGTAGCTGTGTCGCTATTGAGCCGGCCCCCACAGCAACGGTGTACTCATCATGGGTCTGAGCATTGTGGCCTAACGCTAAAGATTCGGTGGCTCCACCGGAAGCCTCGGCTGTCCCACTACCTATTGCTATTGAATCTGTCCCATCTCCCTGTGCATCCAATAACAAAGATCCGTTTGTTCTTGTCCAAACAAAATCCCCGGGGGATGTGTCTGGTATTATTGTTGTTGGGACTGATTCAGTGGCCCCTGCACTGGTTTCTAAGACATAAAACAATCCGCCATAATCCTCATCGGCTTGGATAACAACCGCCCGATCGCCTACCGTCAAGTCTGCCCCTGAGATGCTGTCTAAGCTACCTTCAAGCCCACCTATTAATGATGTTGCCGGCCATATCTTGTTTGCCATTTCTTCTCTCCTTTTATGTTGCTTCTGTTATGTCAACTACTCGGTATGTAGGGTTGACAGAGGTAGCGCATCGGCCAACAGTGAGAGGTGGGCCTTCGGGCAGGGTCAAGGTGTCGCCGAGACCAATACCCCAGGTGAGCGGCACGCGGATGCGTCGCTGGGTTCCATCGTCCGAAAGGGTCAACACCTGGCTGATCGGCACGGTGGACGGGACGCGCTTGACCTGGGTGCGGTAGGCAAAAACCTTCCACTGTCCGTCGTTAAAAGTCGCCTCGCTGATGTCGTAGGTGCCGATGTTGTCGGCGGCGTTCATGTCGCCATTGACCGAAAATGCGACGCTCTGCACATTGATTGCGCCAGTTGGTTCCGGCTCGTTGCCGGTGCCGGGCATTCTGATTTCCAGGCTGGATACTCCGGTCGCCGCCTCGACAAAGTGGGCGTAGGTCGCGGGCAGGCGCTGGCCGTTGTTCAAAAAGGAAAATCCGACCGGCTCACCATAGGCAATGGCGGTTGACGCCCTAGCCAAGACGGCGCGGCCGATGGAGGTGTGCGGCTGATGGAAGCGGAGGCCTGCGCCTAGCAAACGGACGGTGCGGACGTTAGAGCGCGCTAGCAGCTGAACGCTGGGGATGATGACCTTAACGCTTGACGTTTTAGCGACAGGCGCAGCGATAATGTAGTGCGGATTAAATGGGCCGTAAGCCCGTGCGGTGTTTTTCAGGGCACTTAGAATGGTCGCTCTCAAATTTATAATCTGCTCATCCTTGATGTCTGCCGCGACATGCTGCCGGAATCCCGCATTGACAGTATGGAGAGTGTTTGCAATGGCCGCCCCGTAAGCCGTGCTGGTTATCGCGTTACCAGAGAAGGTTATTTTTACACTTCTTGCGCCCCACTCTGTCGAACCGCCAGAATTGTGATAGTTGTTGACCCGGATCTCATCAAACGTCAAGGGGGCCGTAAAGACGCAAGAAATCCGTTGAGGCTGCCCTCCAGTCGTGCTGCTTATCCAGCCCGTTCCGCTAGCCCCTCCTGTTTTTGACAGACTTGTGTTAAAAACATTTGTCGGGAGATAACTGGTGCTAAGGCGTGAGGTAACGTAAGCCGCAAAGCCGGAGGTAAGCCCTATCTTCTCTCCGGCGAAATAGAAATCAATCGAACGCAAACCAGTGCGGGAGTTTCCCCAGCTGTCTGCAATATCAAAGATGGCGGTTTTTACCGTCCAGGCCATAATCTCAGCTCGCCGTCAGCAACTCATAAACAACGCCATCCAACCAGGAGAACGTCCAGTCGAGCGCGGTGATGGATACCGGAGCCTCCAGGTCGTACAAAATCAACACCGGGCTGGCGACATCCGCGACGGTTCCGGATGCGTAGAGTACGACATAGCGGAAGCTGGCGGTGAGACTGGGGTATACGGTCGGATCGGCGATGACCTGTCCGTTTGCTACGGTGAGGCTCAGGGTGTTGCCGCCTGCGGGGTAGCCGCCTCCGGTAACCTGGTTGGCCAAGCTGGCAAAGGTGGTGGCCGCCAGGTCGGGTACGTGATCGGCGGTAAAGAGTGCCAGTTTGATGGTGTTGTCATCCCAGTCAAGCCCGGCCAGGGCGATACTGCGGAAATGGTTGTATTCGGAAATTATCATGGTGAAAGCCTTTCGACGATAGCAACGTCAAGGGTGATCTCGCCGCCGCGTGGGGTGATTTTTTTAAGGACGCCATGCCACAAGCCGTCCGGCCGCGAGATGATCAGCTCCGGCCAGGCGCGCAGCCAGCTAGTCAGCAGCTCGTGGCGGGTGGGGTTGTAGGGGATGCTGATGCGCATGGCGCTGTTGCCCCATGAAAAACCGGAGTCGGTGATCGCCACCTGGTTGTCAAGAGTCACATCGGTGCGGATGTTGCGGCTGGCTGCTCCGTCAGCGTCTCTCCATTTTGCTTCGGTGATAGTGGCCCCGTTGTATCCGGTTTTTGGTGTCAAGTGGATCATGCGAAATCAGCCCCCATGCCTAACAGCAGCTCGGTTTGCTCCATGGCAACCCGCAGCTGGACTTTTTCCATGATCGACCAGAGCACTTGCTCAAGGGCGGGCTCCAGCCCGTCGCTTTCGATCTTGATCAGCGCCTCACCCGATTGCAGCCGGTCAATTTTAAGCTCGGCCAGGCGGGTCTGGGCGTTGGCCATGCTGACCTGTGCGTCAACCAGCTTAGACTGATCCTGCATGGCGGACTCGATCCAGCCGGACAGTTTTGATTTTTCCCACAGCCCGGTGTCGTTGTCGGAAAACATGGAAAACATGTCGGGCAACATGCCGGTGATGCTGCCGATACTGCTGCTGATCCCCTCAAACACGGCCTTGATTTTGTCGGCCTCGGCGACAACGGCCACTGAGTTAAACGCATACATGGCTTCGATGCGCTTGGTGGTCTCTTGCGTTTGCAGGCCTTCGAGTTGTAGCGCGGCCTTTATGCGCTCGGTGGTGGCCTCGATTTGAGAAATATCGACCTCAGCTGTGGCCTGAATTGTTGCTATCCGCTCTTTGCTGGTCAGGTCGTTGAGTTGCATGTCAAGCTCATGTGCCTGACGCTGCTGGGTTTCGAGCTCTTTAGTGACCTCGCTGGCGGCGCGCGCCAGGTTGCCCTGAGCATCAACAGCACGCTCCCACTCGCCGTTGAGCTCGTTGTAGGTAATCAGCCCCTCGCGCTCCAGGCGGTCAAGCTCTTTGACACTGTCAATGCGCAGGCCGGTGGCCTGTGACAGCTCTGACAGGCGCTGCGCAACAGCCGCTTGCTGCTGCATCCACTCGCGGGTGGTTTCGACGTTTTGATTCAGGATGCGGTCTGATTCGGTGGTGACGCCTGCCAACTTGAGAATTTCATTGGTCAGCAGAGCAACCCCGGCAACTCCGGCAGCTGCTCCGATAAATGGTGCCAGCAGCGCACCGACCGATGTGGCGAGAGCTGTAATTCCGACAGTGCTGATGCTAGCCAGCGACTTAAATGACAGCACGGCTGCCGCAACGGTCGTTGCCACGTTGCTGATGCCATCGGTCGCGACATTGAGCAGCAGCGCCGACCCGAGGGCTTTGCCGATCAGCTCAAACTGCTCGGGCGAGAGCTTGCTGATCTGCTCCAGTACGGTGACGATGGCGGAGAAAAAACCCGGCAGGGCGCTGATGATTCCGGCGTTGATGTTGGTCAGGTTGGCGATGGAGTTGACAAAGGTCTGCATACCGGCGGCCATGCCATCAACGGTGGTCAGGTCGACATCGCCGAAAATGGCGTCCATGACGGACTTGACGGCGGCTTGCAGGTTGTCAAAGCTGCCGGCGAGCTGGTCCCAGTTGATCTTGGCAATCGCTTCGGGGAGGATCTGAGCGGTGCCTTCGAGCAGCTTGGCGATGTCGGCCATGACCCCCTGGAAGATGCCGATCAGCCCGTCAAAGTCTCCGGCATTGACAGCCTGGATGACACCCTGGATGTTGGCGGTCAGGGCGCTGATGATGTCACCATAGCCGGAGAGCAGTTGATCGCCGACGGCGACCAGCGCCCCTCGGACGTTGTTGGCGAGCTTCTGGTTCTGCAGGTCGAAGTTGTCGACCATTTTTTCAAAGGCTGACTCGGCCGATCCAGCGCGGCTTTCCATCGCTTCCAGGGCGTCGGCAAATTTGCCGGACTCGCCACCGGCCAGGCTGAGCACCCCGGCGAGCCCTTCGACGCTGCCAAACAGGCGCGACATGACATCGATGTTGCCGTCGGTAGCTTCCCAGACCATTTCCAGAAAACCATTCAGCCCCATGGCCTCGAGGGCGGTACTGTTAAACTGGATGCCCAGCTCCTCGGCTACAGTCTTGGCGTCGGCGGTTGGTTTGATGATGTTGGACAGTGCCGATTTGATGCTGGTGATCGCCTGACTGGTCGGCATACCGGAGGCTGTCAACGCTGCGATAGCTGCACCCAGGTCGTCAAATGGCACACCGGCAGCAGCTGCCACGCTGGTGACTTGCGCCAGGGAGGCGTTCAGTTCCGGGATGGTGGTCTGCCCCTCTTTGACGGTCGTGAAAAAGATGTCGGCATAATCTTCGGCCTCATCCATCCCTGCACCGTAGGCATTCAAGGTGGACACCAGGCCGGTCATGGTGCTGCCCAGGTCAGCTTTCCCGGCAACGGCGAGCTGCTCGGCAATACGCACGGCGTCGAGGCTGTCCTCGTAATCAACCCCGGCAGAAATGGCAGCATAGAGGGCCCCGTTGATCTCATCCAGGCTCTGCGTGCTTTCGGAGGAATAGTCGAGAATCGCTTGGCGGTAATCACCCAGGCTGTCGGCGCTGCCATCGATCAGCGTCGTAATCTCGGCAAATTGCCCGGAGAACTCACCGGCGGCGGCAATGGATAGCCCGGCGGCGGCAGCCCCCATGCCAATAATAGCGGCCTCGGCCTTGAGGGCGTTGATGGCCAGGTCGGCAAATGGGGCGCTGGCGCTGTTGAGGGATGACAGGCTGCGCTCAACCTCGCCAATGGTTTTGGATAGGTCGTTGCGCCCGCCGAATATGATCTCAACTGTTTTTTGTAGATCAGCCATTTAAACCCCTTTAACGGAGAGGCGCGGAGGTGGAGAGGCGGAGAGAAGGTCAAAACCTTTTTTTGAGGTAACCCTAAACCTTGATCTTTTGGTTTAAGTCTTTAACCCCAGATCTTTGTTTTTGCTTTTCTCTGCGACTCTCCTCCTCTGCGACTCTCCGTTAATATCTTAGTTTTTCTTCCTGCTCTCTTCTTTGTCCTGGTAATACAATTCCCACAGTTCCAGCTCGTCCGGCGTCAACCATCCGTGCGGGAAGATGTCTGGCCGCATCTCATACATCATTCGGCCTCTGGCGTCGCAGAGGGTGAGGGCTGCGCGGATTTCGCCGTCTTGCCAGAGGCGTTGGGCTTTCCCAGGACACGGCCTGCACCGGTCAACTGTAAAATTTTATTTGTCAGTTGGTAGAACTCGGTCGGGCAATCTTCGGAGAGCAACACGGCGTCGCTGTGCTTGATCTCCGGCTCGACACATGCCAGGGCCAGCATCTCAATGCGCTGACAAACATCATCCGGGATCTCGGGGCCGTCCGACAGTTGCTTGATGGCGCGGGCCTTTTCGTCGCTGTTGCCACCGATCAGGGCGGCGGCCATGGCGGCAGTGTCGCGCTGGCGGTTGGCGGCTTCTTTGCAGCGGCCCAGCTCGGCAGCGGACAGCCCCCGCACGGTGATCAGCGGTTCGGCGTCGTCAAAGTAGGGCGCGAGCTGCGGCACCTTGATCTGCTCGGTGCGTGGGGCGCGGCGCTCGTTGCGGTATTTTTCGATATTGAATGACATGCTGTTCCTCTTACCGGGCGCGATCAATCACGCCCCTACGGTTGCGGGTTTTACGTAGGGGCGTGATTGATCACGCCCCAGATCACGTCAATCTATTATCTGAACTCTGCACTCGCAACATCCGCCGTGACCGTACAGGGAACGCGGGGGCGCTGGCCGGGGCTGTAGCTGCGGCTGATGCCCAGTGTCCCTTGCGTGACGATGTGGGCGCTGGCGGCGCGGTTGGGGTAAAACTTGACGGTGACTTTTTTGTTTTTCTGCGCGATGAAGGCGTCGGTGATGCCGTCAGTGGCGACGACTTCAAAGCTGGCGGCTCCGAGGCTGCTGGATTGCTCGCCGATGGGGCCGTCGAAGGTGTCGACAGAGGAAACAGAGTGGCTGGTTTCTGCCGGGGTGAAGCTGGTGCCGCGTGGCAGGTCGTCGAAGCTGGGGATGGAATATTGCATCCAGACCCCCTTGGGGAGATCGCCGGTGTGGCGCAGATCCAGTGCCTCATTAAAGCGCACATAAGCGGTTTCGGTGCCCAGCTCGGTGAAATGGATGCCCAGTCCGACCGGGTTGATGGTGGGGGCCGGGAACATGGAGCGCTGAGTATAGGTTCCGCCCTGCAGGATCTCAGCGGCAGTGACAACTGCCTCGGCGCTGGCGGTAACACGCACCTGGCCGATCTCGATACTGCCGACCGGGATATAGGGGGCTGAGCCGGCAACGCCGCGATCATCCACAAAGGTGGTGTCTGCTGCTGGCGTACCCTCAACCTCGACCACAGCACCGGAACTGTTGACCGTGATGCTGCAGACCTTGGCAACATTGGTATCCGGGCGAGTGATGCCGACGGTGCCGGCGGTAACGGAGCGCAGGACGCCGCCGACATGGGCGGTGAAGGCGGTAAAAGCGATGGTGTCTGCTGCGCCAGGGGAGATGATGTTATACCCGGTGACAACGCCGTCAGGGCGGATGTCGGGCGTAGTGACGCCGGAAATCAGCAGGGCGGTGGGGTTGAATACCTGGGCACTGCCTGCATCGGTCAGTTCCTCAAACTCGGTCAGCGTTTGGGCAATTTCGATCTGGATCTTTTCGTTGGCCATGATGTTCTCCTTTTTATTGTTTATGGCTGTTCAAACGGGTTGTTGTTTTGCGTTTCGTAAACGACCTCCCATGAGGTGGTGGCCACCATGGCCTGGTCGGTGTCTTGCGGATAATCATCGACGCCGCCGCCGATATAATGGACATCGATGGCAAGGCCGCCGAGAGTATGGTCGACACCGGGGATCTCCTTGCGCATCTGCGCCAGTAGATATTCGCCCAGGTCAACCGGGAGCCAGTCGCCGAGCAAACACACCATACTGATACTGACCGGCATGGTCATCTGGTCGACGCCATATTGCCGCTCGGATTGCTCCGGTTGGGGGATGATCACCACGGCGGGAACTTCGGATGGTTGTAGGCTTTGCCTCGCCCAATAAACCGAAGGCGTCCGCTCACGATCATCCGGCAGCAGGGCTACCAGGTTGTGGCAGATGTCGCCCAATTTAGTCAGGATGCGGGAGCGGATACTGTGGGTTGTGGTTAGGTCGGTCATTTATCTTGCCTTTGACAATATATAATTCGCCTCTACCTCGAGGCGGGCTTGCAATGTGGTGTCGGCTTTGCTCTGTAATGCCTTTTGCACTTCCGGCTTGCTCAGGGCGTCTTCAATCCGCGGGCCGGTGAGTCGTTGCAGCGGGTAGCGTCCGACGATCACGCCGCCAACCTTGGCGCGGCGGAAAATGTGCTGCACGTTATTTTTTCCGATCTGGATAAAGCCCCCAGTCACCTTTTTTCTGGCGTCACCTTTGATTACGATCACAGCGGCGCGCTGGCTGTTGCCGGTGGCCCCAAACTGGATCAGGCCAATGGGCTTTCCTTTTGACTGCCAGTGCCCGGTCAAGTTGGCGCGAGTGGTCTTTTTAACGCTAAAATTCTGCTTTACCCTGGCGGCTTTGAGATTGTAGACCTTGCGCACCTGGATCGATCCTTCCGTGTTGACCGCTGTAAGCGCCCGATTGATCGCCCGCGACAGGGCCAGTGGCACCTCACCATCCATCAGAAAGAAATCTGACTTGAGGCGGTCAAGGTCTGCCGGGTTGATTTCGATAGTCGGCCTCATATCTCAATCATCTCCTTGCTCAGTTCCAACATCCAGCTTCCGTGCTCGATGCGCGGGCGGTTGGTCACGCGCCAGATCGAGCCATCAGCGCGGGTCAGCTTGGTGTTGCGGGGGATGCTGACGAAATCCTCGCCCAGTACCTCGGCAACCAGGGTGTGATCGTCGACATACCCGGCCTGCTCGCCTTCGGCGATGCTGCTGATCAATCCCCGGCAGGGTGTCGTGCCGATGATGATCTCCTCACCGAAGTCGGTAATGGCGAGGCGTAAGGGGAGCAGGGTGTCGATCATTGTTACATTCTCCTTTAACGGAGAGCACGGCACGCCGCGGCCCTTACGGTCGATTGCAGCAGCGCTTATAGCACGGCGCGTCGCCCTGTGTTAGGCAGATGCTTTTCCGCCACATCTCGGGTATTTGCTGATTCGAGCCGTACGTAGGGGTTGGGGCAGGTCATAAATAGGTCTCCACCATCCTGATCAACACCTCTTTGGGTGGGAACAGGTAACCGGGACAGGTTTTGTCGGCTACGTCGCGGTGATATTTGATGGTTTCGGGGCTGATCTCCAGCCGGTAGTTGCGGGCGATGTCGGCGATGACCAGGGCGAGGTAGTCGAGGCGACTCATGCTCGGCAGGTCGCGGTCAAAGTTGCCGACCATGCAGATGCCGATATGGGTAGCGTTTAAGCCGACGGCGTGGGCTCCGGGTATGGAGAGGGGGCGACCGATGCGCATGCGCAGGGTGCCGTAGACATCCTCGATACCGTAGTGGTAGCCGATTTCGTCCCAGCCGTTGTGCTCGATATGATAGCGGCGGATCGCTTCCCAAGAGCTGGACGCGCTGTCAGCCGTTGCACTGTGGTGGATGCAGATGCCTTGCCAGATCATGTGGTGATGTCTCCACTTCTGCGGCCATAGCGCACGTTCTGTTCGCCGCGCAAGGTGTAAAAATCACGCTCCAGCGACTCCAGGCGCTTGAACATGGTGGCCTGATTGCGGTCGATCTGTTGCAGGGTTCGGACGGCAAACCAGATGAACGCGCCAAACAACAGCACAATGGCGACTTGCATTAAGTCAGGTGTGCCGAACCAGCTTGGTGTGTTTGATGCCTCCAGCAAAATAGACTCCTTTTATGTCTGTTTTTTGCGCCGTGGTGCTGGGCGCTTTTTTTTGGTTTCGACTGTTTTTGCCGGTATCCTGGCCTTGCCGAACACGTCGACCAAGGGGCCGCTGATCGCTTTGATCGGTGCCCTGGTGTGCTCGGTGATGCGCTCCCAGCAGGCGACCTGTCCGGCCAGGTCAAAGCCCTGGTTAATCTCGGTGCTGTGAAAATGTTTCATTTGTCCGGTGTAGCAATCCATTCCGCACAACCAGATGCTGTCGGCCCCCATATAGTCTGCCAGCCATACGCCCAGCCCGGCGGTCATGCCGTGGTTGATGTAGGGCACGTCGAGCATGTGGGTGGCGTGGTTTCCGTGGGGTGTCACCACCAGGGGCGCGGTTTGTGCTGCTGCGGCCAGTTCGTTGGTGCCGGCCGGGGCGTCAAAAAACACGATGCAATCGCACGGATACCCATGCAGATGCGCGTGATGGTTGATGCCGATCAGCACCGGGTTCAGATGGCTGATTTTATCGATGTCGGTTGGCAGGGATGGCCCGCCACCCAACAGGGCGACCGGGCGACCGGCAAAGCGGCCCTGCAGTTCGGCGACGCTGGGCTTGGTATCCTCTCCGGTCAGGAATCGCGCTTTGTTGGCGGCGATCAGGTCGCGGGCTTCTTTCTCCGTGACCTGCTCAATGCCTCCAGCGCAAACCTCGCGGCCAGAAACCAGCGTATTTCGTAAAATCTTGACTTTCATCGCTCACCTGGTGCCGGGGCATTGCTGCCCCGGCGGCTAGTGGTTGTCAGTTATTAAGCGGTCAGGGCGTCGAGCATGGCCGAGAAGGACTGCGCATGGCGCACGGCGATGTCGATATCCTGCAGGGCAACAACGCGCAGGGTTCCGCTGCTGCTGTGGGTGTAGGGGTCAACGGTCAGGTCAAGCCCGCCCCAGGCACCGATGATCAGGTCGGCCCAGTTGCCGAAGAAGATCGCCGAAGCGGTTCCGGTTGCGCCGCCCTTGGTCAGGGTGCTGGATACCTGGTTGGATACACCGGCACGCATCCCGGCAAAGTTGGTGAAGCCTTCGGGGTTGGGGAAAGAAGGACAAACAAACTGCGCAGTGTTGGTCAAGTCTTCCTGGCAATATCACTGTTGCCAATGACCTTTGGCGCGCACTTAGGTAGCCCAGGCCGCCGATGGGGTACTAACGGCGACCCCACCACAGCTTGACAACATCAGACCAGCCCAGGCGCTGCGCCAGCAGTGCCACCAACAACCGAGCCAATGCCGGATGTAGCAGCAACGCCGGTCGGCTGGGTTATTGACCCGGGCAAGCCGCAGGGCGGCGGCGTCGATGGCGATGGCGAGGATCTTCTGCAGATCATCTTCAATCAACATATCGACCGAGGGGCTGGACTGCTGTAGCAGCTGGCGGCTGATGTCAGTCATGCCCCCGACGGTTTTCGGCGAGAGAGCTACCTGGCCAAATGTCTGCTTGCTTTCAGTCGGGCCGGTGGTGCTGTCTGGGTCAACCCAGTAAGCCGTTGCGCCGGCAGAGAGTTTCGGGATAGCGATGTTGCCGACCAGGCCATCGAGCATGCGCGCGCCCATCTTCATGACCATGGTGCGGTTGCGCAGGGCGTCGATAAACGATCCGGCCAGATGCTGGAAAAGCCGACCAGTAACCGCCGCCAGCGCCGCGTTGACAAACAGCCGCGACGGGCGCGCTCATCAGCACGTCGGCGGGGATAATCATGCCTTGCGCTTCGCGCTTGTATTTCTTTTCAGCGGCCAGCGAGCACTCACGCTCAAAAGCAGCGGCCTCTTGAATGGTGCGGCTTTGCGGGTTGGCCAGGGCGTTCAGTGCGCGAACGATGCTGTAACGCTTCTGATCTTTGTCGGTCATGCCGACTTCGGCGGTGTCCTGGCTGATTTTGGCACCAGAACGCTCGAGCAGGGCGCAGACAAACTCCTCAAGAGACTTGCCTGCTCGGATGTGCTCCATGGCGAGCTGGTGCGCGCCGTGCTTGTCGGCGATTTCGTGGATCTTGTGCCGGATTTTTCTCGCGCTGGGTTGCTGATTTTCCGGGCCCTGCCTTTCACTCTGATATTCTCGGGCATGGCTGCAGCCCTCACTGCGGGCCGGGCTCGGCCTCTGGGGTAAACCGGCAAATTGTTTTTTTCTTCGGTTTCTGCTGTTTCTTCTATATCGCGCTCGATCACGGTGATGTGGTCGCCCGAGGCGCTGCGGCCTACGCCGACAGTCACGTCGGCAGGCACGGACACCAGCGACACCTCGAAGGGTTCCCAATCGGTTGCGCGGTAAATCTCCTCGCCGTCTTTTTCTTCGACCAGCTGCATGCGGTGGATCTGATAGCCGACAGAGACATTGCCTCGGATGCCGTCGAGAACATCTTGATAAACCTGGCTCGGGCGCTTTTACCAAAGCGTACGACAGCGCGACCTCGTTTATCTTTTGTCAACTCAACATCCTCAACCACGCCGATCTGTGATTCGGGGTTGTGATCCAGCAGCAACGGGCCTCGTTGCTGCAAACGACTCAGGCGCACGGCCTGCGGAGTATGATCCAGAATTTCTGTGCCCCACCAGCGCTTGTAGGGTTCCTCGCTGGAAAAGCTCAACGGGATGGTGCGTTTTTCTTCATCGATGCCGGCACGCTCAAGGCCAAACATCCGGTACTGAGTGCCGGTGTTGACCGCGTCGCGGGTTTTATCGCGCTTGTCAGGCATTGGTTTGCTCCTTTGCTATGGCGGGTGTCAGCCCGTACTTTTTCATGGTGTCGTTGTCGTCGGCGATCTGGCGGCAGACCTCCTCGAAGTCGCGTCCCTGCTCAGCGGCGATCTGACTGCGGCTGGTCAGGTTGTTTGCCAACATCTTTTCAAAGGCAATCGCATCCTTGGCCGGGTCGATCCACTGCCAGCCCCTTGGCTGCCACTTGACATCGATCAGCTTGATGTAGCGATCCTCGGGAAAATTGACCAGTCGCGTGCGCAGGGCGTTGCGCAACCAGGCGCGATAGATGCGATCAAGAAAAACCTCCGCGACCCAGTTCTGGATCATGCGGTAGTTGTCGCGCTCTTCGATGCTGAAACTGCGCAGGGTGCCGTAGCTGGTGCCCTCGGGGTCAGATGCGAGGGTGTTGTAACCAATGTTCAGACCGCTGGCGATTGACTTGAGGCTGCGCTTGATAAAGTCATCAACCATGTCCGACGGGTATTTGCTGTCGAACATCTTAAAATCAAGCCCGGCAGGCAGGCGGCGGAATGATCCCGGCTCGGCGTCGATGGTGAAATCGTCGCCCTGCTTGCCGTCGGTTGCTGCAGCAAATTCTCCGCCAAGGGTTTCGGTGAAAAAGCCCATGGTGCTGGCACCGATGCGGGCGGCGACGATGGCGGCCTCGTTGAACGCGGCGAGGTGGTGCATCTCGACCATGGCGGCGTGCATCCAGGTATAGCCACGGCTCTGCCAGCTGTAATCGGGCAGGTAGGCGTGGATGATGTCCTGGGCCGGGACGCGCTCGGCCTTGGCTCGCTGCGGCTTGCCGATGGTGGCATCGTTGCGGATCGGGGTCAGGTGGTAGCAGGGGTCGGGGAAACCGGCTGAGGCGCAGTACCTGACCTCTATGCGGATATAGCGGCCATCTTTTAAATCGGCGTTGTGGGTTTCGTCGAGCAGATCCGGGTTGAGGAACTGGATCGCGTAACCGCTGGCGTTGGGGTAGTTGTTGTACTCGCGGATCAGCACCTCGCCATCGCGGGCGGCGCTGCTGATAAACAAACGCTGGGCGCTGATCATCGATAGTTTGCCGGTGACATCGCAGGAACCATGGCGGCCAAACTCGCGCCAGGCATCCTCAACCCGCAGGTTGGCATCGTGATCCAGTTTGCCGCGTGAGGTTTTGGCCTGGCATTGCAGGCGGATGCCGTCCTTACCGACGATGTTGACCTTGAGAATATCCAGATACTTTTTAGCGTAGTCGTTATTTTTGGCAACGTCGCGGGCGCGGGCGCGTAGGGCACGGCCGCCTTGCTGTAGGTCGGCGTCGATCTGCTCGCTGTTTTTGTTCCACTTGCTCAACAGGTTGGTCGCCTGGGCGGCGGCGAACTGACGATGTTGAGCAACGGCCCTTAGGGCCGGATCTTTGCGCTTAAACGGCCACATTAGATAAACCTCGTCAGGATGCGGTTGCCGCCACCCATGCCGGCGGCCAGCTTTTCGGCTTGCTCCTCGCGGCGGGCTTCCTATGGTAGTAGCTGCGCAGCTGCAACAGTTCGGCGATGGGAATATTTTTTGACCGACCGGGCGCTGGGCCAGCTGACGCTGTATTCGGCCTGCGCCTCTGTGGGCGCGGCCCTCCAGCACGGCCTCGATGAGCCCAGGGGCTTTGCGGCGGGCTGCGCAGGGCTGGCAAGTGGCGCTGTAGGCCACCTGGATCAAAGATGGTGAGCCGCTGCGGGTGATGGTGGCGCTGCAGGCTGGTGGCCAGGCCGTGACGTAAGCAATCCAGCGATAGTCGCCGGCAGCATATCCGGCCGATGTCGCCGCGCTGACTTCCACGTCATAGTCTGTGCCGTCTGCGGTGGCATTGATCGAAATCGGCGTACCGCCAGCGACCGGCTGAAGGACATAATGCAGCGCGAACGCATCAGCCGGATAATCGGCCAGCGTTTTTGTCCAGGCGATGGTATCGCCTGCGGTGATGGTGGTAGGCCTGCGGGTTGTGTCTGCGTGGCTGGAGCATAGAGAAAAGCAAGCCGGTTAGTTACCCACGTAAGCGGCTTAAACCGACGTAAGCCAGAGAAATGTTTTATTGTGGGGGATGGTTTAATGCCTTGATGGCCACCTCGGCGATACCTGGGATGCGGCGCTTGCCATGCTCCCAGCCTGGTATGTGCGGTAGGGGGTTTGTAGCGCTTCGGCCATCTGTTTGATGTTGAGGCCCAGCAGTTGCCGGGCTTGTTTCAGTTCGGCTAAACAGGCGAGCACCGCCGATCATCGGTCTCCCTCCCTCGCATTATAAGCAAGGTGAAAGCAACAAGCCCCATAGCCATCCCGGCCGCATATCCATAGTCACCAGAGAACAGCGCAAACAAGCTTCCCGAAAATGAGTAAAATGCAGCCAGTAAAAATAAATTGATACATAATGTGTTCATCACCACCCCGCCTTTTCAACATACTTACTCAGCTTGCGCCTCAAGCTCTTGCAGTTCGTTTTGGGCTTCTTCTACCTTGCTTATCATCATCTCCAACCCTTTTATGTCTTTAGCTGTAAGCGCGGTTTTTTTCCCTGCGGTTGCTACTTCCTCTTGCCAAAGCATCAGTGCGTGTTTAAGGTCGGCTAATTTCATGTCATCCTCCTGTTTGCCCCTCCGAAGAGGGGCGGGCGGCGAGCCGTGAGTACTCATAGCCCTCAAATAAATGCTTGACTGGTGGCAAGCCTTTTGCCCTGCGCTGTGCGTTTCTAGCGATTAATCCTTGATCCATACAGTGAGCACAACGCTGATCTGCTGGTACATCCTTAAAGTCGAATGCTTGTACAATGCGTTCTTGTTGGATGTTTTGATAGACATCACGATGGTTGCGGTTGACTTTGCTTGCGCTTGTCGTGCGTGCTGCACATCTTGAGTAGTATTGCTGGCCGTTGGTTCCTTTGTTTGCTCTGAGATGGTATTTCATGTCATCCTCCTGTTTGTGTTGTTGTGTTCCTCTTGATTCTTATTATACACGCAATGCGTATAGTGTCAACAGGAATAACACAAAAAAGAAGATTTATTTTATTTTTCCTCCGTGTTCTCTGTGCCTCTGTGTGAGGCCGGTTTTAAATTACTGCCCAACATCAACAAACCCCTTCTTTTCCGCTTCCAGCACGCTGCGCACCTCGACCATCAGCCCGCGCTGTCCGACTTGCCCCTCGGGGTGCCAGGCGCGCAAGACTCCTTTACTCAGCAGATCATAGATCCGGTCGGGGCTGGAGTCCCAGCGGTCTGCCAGGGTGCGGATGCGGACGAACTTTTTTTGCTCAAACTGCATGACAAAACCTCCGGTGCGTTGTCGTTTCATTATTTCCACCCTGTAGCAAAGTTTTTCCGCCTGGGTGCGCGGTGTTGGCTTTCGGCCTCCGGTGCTGGTGCGTCCGGTTTCCTCGGTATTTTCGTCTTGAGCTTTTCGCGCAGGGCCAGGGCGTAGACGGTGCAGTCCCAGTAGTCGCTCCGGCCGCGCGAGTCATCCAGCCGCTTGTCGCCTTTGATCTCGCTGGGGTAAGAAAGTGTTTGAAAACGCCCCCATCAACTTCCATCGAAACAAGAAGCGCCGCGTCGCCGGGCTGGATCTGCAACCCGCTCTAAATCGCCTTTTTGAACAGATCGACTTTGATAACACAGCAGCAGCCGCCGGGGATCTTCTGTTGTGCTTGGGAATACGCCTACGCCCTGGTAGCTGATCAGCGCCGCGTGTCGGCCATTCCTTTTAGGGGCTGCATTTTGCGCTGCCGGCTGCAGTATTCGCAGACCTCGACAGCGGCAGCGAAAGGTTTCGCCATTGGCGCCAGTGCCGCCGGAGCCGATGAGGCCGCGACGATGCGGAACTCTTTCCGTCGGCGCCGACAAAACCTCCTGCTCGACGAGGTAGCCGATGCCGCCGAAGGGCCGAGCTGGCCATGGCGGATCATGCGCATACTGATCGGGCGCGTGAGCCGTAGGCCCACACTTCATAATAAAGCAGCCTGCTGGGCATCGACCAGCAGGCCGAGTGGCGAGGTGCTGAAAGCGACGGGTGTTGCAGCCGCCCCGGTAGCGCAGCAGGGTGCCCGCCGCGGGTGCAATGGACTCAAGTGACGTAATCGATGGCTTGTAGCCGCATTTGTAAGGATCTGGCGGATGGGTCATTGCCTTTGGCGCGCAGGTAGGCGCCGGCGATTTCGGCGAGGGGCACCATCGGCAACACAAAGGCGCTCATGTGATAGCCGACACTTTCGGGGCGGGCGAGGTGGTCACCGTGGCTGGCGACCCAGCGGCCGGAGCGGTAACCCTGGGCGCGTTGCTGCTCATCCCATAGCGCGCCGCAATCGGGGCAGGCGAGTTGCACGCCTCTGATGAGGCCAAGTGGCTGGCGCCGCTGGGGATGCTGAGGTGCTCGTGGTTGGGCAGGACAATGCCGTCGCACTCGGGGCAGCGCAGGTGATACTGCCAGAGCTGCTCGGCCTCGCGGTGTCTTTGCGGATGGTAGCGCGGCCCTCGCCGGGGGCGCTGGCGTAGACGCATTTGAGCGGCCGCGATCGCCACGCGTGCTTTGCGGAACAGGGTGATGGGGTCGGAGCCTTCGCTTGTCCGTTCGGCGAACTTGTCGCACTCATCGGCGATATTGACGCGGCCAAAGTAACTGGCCATGGACGATGGCGAGTTTGACCAGGCGGGGAACAGGCGGATGCCGGGAAAAGCGGATCATGCCGCGCGTGGTGTCGTCGGCGTAGTCGGAGAGGTAGCGGGCGATGCGTCCTGGGCGGCCGTGATCGTCGCGGGCGCGCATGACGGGGATGATGCGCTCGCCCAGGGCTTTGCGCTGGCTTCCGGTGGGCATCAGCCAGAAGATGCTAAGCTGGAGCGGCTGTTCCTGGCCGACGGCCCAGCAGGCGTTGGATGAGCACCCAAGCTTTGCCGGAGCGCTCCGGCGCGCAGATCCAGACCTCGCGGACATGGGGCAGCGAGATGGTGTCCATGATCTTGATCAGGTGCGGCACCAGCTCATTGCGCCAGGGGCCGGGGCTGCTGTCGATCTCGGTGACGCGGCGGTAAGCCTGCGCCCACTGGCTAATCGAGATCCGCTCCGGTGTCCGCATCCGGACGGCGTAGGGCGCGGGAGGGTTTGCTGTAGTAGTGCCGGCGGTGTGCTCGAGGCCGGGGATGGGCAGGGGTTGGGGGATGAGGGGCCATGGCGCCCTTTTCTGCTAAGGGCTTACGCCAACGGAATAGCTTTTTATGGCTAATGCCATCGCCACTACCAACCACGCAGGGCTGCAACTTATGAACTTCCCTGGGGCGTATTGCCGCACATGACCACGGCGCAGGGTGGACGCGGGGGGCTGGGTGGTGGCTGCCGCCCCCATAAAACCTTTTTTTACGCCGTCTTCTGGCAAGGCCTGAGGTAACGTCCAGAAACGAAACCAGGGGCTGCTTTCCCTTTTATACGAGATTTATTAAGTTTTTTTGGTGGGCAATTTTCAGCTTGTGTTATGTTTTTGCAGGTCATAAGCTGAACTGCTTTTATGCCAGCCTGTAATAAAAGAGCTCGGGCAGATTTACTTCGGCACGCCATCACAAACGACCTCCCTATGATTGGCTGATATCTGATACAGAGCGGCCCATTCGGCGTATTATGTTTTTCTTTGCGCGGCTGAAAGAAAACTAAGCTTCACACATTGGTATTCTCGTGAGAGCCAAATACAGCCTGCCGCCAACATTTCTAATATGGACGCCTATCAAAATCTTCTCTATCCTTTCTGCTTGCTTCTACTTCTCCGGCTATTTTAAGTATATGATTGAACATTTATTACAAAACAAAAACATATTGCTGTAGGGCAAATAAAGAGGAATGAAAGTGGAGTAAAAATCATCTTGGACTATTTTGTCTATATCTACTTGTCCAAAATCAAAGCAAACAGATGAACTTAAATGACTAATCATAAAACCATCAACATCAAAACCATGTTTCTTCCCAACATTGAATGCCTTAACATTGTTTATTTTTGATCTTAGAACAACATCAAGAAATGCTTTGGTATTGGCTGCTGCCTCCTCTCCGTGCCTCGCCTCTATGGGCTAATGCTCTTCCTCAATCTCTACCGTCACCTCGCCGCTGTTGGCGATGTCGTTGCAGGCGTCGGCGATGGCTTGGTCGATGATGGCTTGGGCATCAGGGATGCGGGCGATGTCGCCGCCGCTGACGTGGATCAGGGCGGGAGGTGGTGGTGAGCCGGTGGGCGATGGTGTCGCGGGTGAGGGCTGACCAGGTGCAGGTTTCCAGATCGGCATCCTCGCGCAGTATCCATTTGCGATCCAGGGCGGTGCTGCTTCGTCATCCCGGCGGATCTCTTCGCGGTCGGCTTTGGCTTTGATCAGCCGGGCCTCGTCGACAGCGGTGTCGTAGTTGGCGAGGCTGGCGGGTAAAAGGTGGTTCGCGGCGCTCAGCAGTGCGACTTCCAATACGGATTCGCGCAGGACTTTTCGACCCTCGGTGGTGAGGTCTTGCCGGGTGAAGGCGCTATAGGTGAGGTTGCCGCCCTGGTCGGCATACCAGTCGTGGGCTTTCTGCTTGTCGCGGAACCAGCGCCCGGTGGTTTCGGTGTCGCCGTGGTATTTGCCCCACAGACGCTCGACGGTGTCCTGGTATTCATCCTCGGTGGCGCTCTTGTCGTCCCGCGTGGATTTGCCGGGCCGCTCCTGATATGCCTTGAGGGCGGACAGGCGAGCGCAAAGTAATGACGCGAGCATGGCCTGTCGCTATGCCGGCCTGTGTGATGAGGCCAGCGTCAACATGGAAGTGGCCTTGTTATTCACAGGAGCACAGCACGCGTTGCCCCTACGGGGGTCAAATTAAATTTCCAAGCATTCATCGTCCCGCGTGGGCCAGAAAACCCGTTCGGCTTTATATCCAAAATCAACCTGGCCTGGTCAAGTATCCTGTGTGCCTGCCTGCGGGGCGATGCTAGAAGGGCTGATGCCTCTTACCGTGAAGCCTGCGCCTCTAACTCTGCCTTCATCCGAGCAACTAGTCACAATAGCAGTCGATCGATATGCTTGATACTGGCGCGGAGTACTGTTGTACTCAACCAACTCAATACAGTATCCTCTGTAATCAACCAGCCACGTAATCAGCTGAGACTCAGTTCCAATACATCCTCGGCAAGTGCTAAAATATTATTCAGCCTACATCATCTACCTCCCCTTGTGGCATAGCTGATATTTCAAAACGTACATCAAATAGCAGAGAGTGTCTTTTGTCGTGATCGTGTCGGGTTACAGCTTCATCCCTAAACTCTTGAAGTAAAACAGCTAATAGATTCAGTTTTCCTATATCCATACTACCTCCTCATAATCCCCCCGCCCGGCATTCATATATGGCACCAAACGGCCCCTGTTGCACTATTGCAACAGACACCACCGGGCGAGGGAAGCTGTTATGCTTTTGGTTGTTTCTTTAGTGCTTCTTCGTAGCGTCGGGTTTTGCGGTACTGGGTGCAGTAGCTGCTGGCGGTTGACTTTGCGCAGCTGAATATTTTTTCTACTTCCAGATAGGTGGCGTCTGGGTGGTCGTCCAGCCAATCGAATACCCGGTTGCGGGTTGGCCCGCCGGGCGGGTAGTAGATCCCCGCTTCGCGCAGGCGCAGATAAACCAGTTCTCGGCAGCATCCCAGCTCGTCGGCTATCTGGGTGATGACTTCTTTTTTACCCTGGTTGAACTTCTTGATGATGGTTCGTGTCAACTCTTCTTTGGCTCTGGTCTTTTTGAGGGCGTGCTGTGACATTTTCTCTCGGGCCTCTGCGCTTGGGGTGTGGGTTTCTTTCCGTTTGGCGCGGCAGTTGCCATCGGCATCGGTGCGACAGGTGGTCATGCTGGGGTCGCGTTGTTTGGCTTCGCAGGATGTGCGGGGCAGGGTGCCGCTGATCAGGGGGCAGTAGACCTGCTCGGGGATCGGCGTTTCATATTCGGCAAGCCCGACGCTGGAGCTGGTGAGGTGTTGTGATCGATGATTAAACGATTTCATGCTGTGGCTCCTTGGGCGCGCCGCTCGCGGATCAGCGGCCAGGGGCGGTCGTTTGTGCGGCGGTCGGGCAGCTCCGGGGTGTAGCGGCTGGCGCGGTAGGTGGCGGCCGGGCCGAACATCGGTTCGAAGGCTTTGCCGCGTGGGTCGCGGATGTCCGTACTACCACAGACCATACAGATCGGCTGGATCGGCAGCGCCAGGGAAACCTGCCCGGCACGTCCGCAGCCGTGGCACGTTCCGTCTTGTTGGTTGATTATGTCCTTACTTAGCCTGGTTCGTGTTTTTTTCATGTTGTGACCTCCTCCCAAAGGTTAAAAAGCGGGTTTTGTGCTTTGTGCACCATCAGTGCACCATCATTTTTTTCTGATGGTGCATTTTTTCTTTAATGATTTCAGTCTTTTCACCATCTGCACCATCTGAACCATCAATTTAAAAAATATATGAACAAAACACACACAGGGCGTAGGGTTGGTGATGGTGTGTGTCTCTCGCGCGCATACGTATTGTTTTTGAAAATGATGGTGCAGATGGTGCATTGTTGCCTAACCTTTCGTTTTTATTATCAAAAGTCGTGAACCATTGCGCTGTTTTAGATGGTGCACTGATGGTGCAGATGGTGCATTTAAAAGGTGCCGTCATCCAGTAGCTTGATGTTGGCGTAGACCCAGCGGCGCTTTTTGCCATCGGGAACGGTTTTTTGTTTGCGGATCAGCTTGCGGCAATGCTTTTTCAGATCCTTGCCAAACACGCGATCCGACAGGGGCCGGTATTTGCCCTTGTCACAAAAGCGAACATAGGCTTTATAGACATCCTCGGTGGCGACATACTCGTCGTCTGCCTCGGGGGTATCCTCGAGGTACTCTTGAGTAAAGGACAATAGGGGATCGTTCATCTCCTGGAACTCGGACAGGTGCCGCTGCATCTGGCTGGATAGTGTGAATCCTTCTTCGCGCAGGAGCTGCAGTCCGCGAAGCGCCCACATGAAGATACCGGGCAGTTCTTTGATGAGGTTGTCGAACAGGTAGAGATCCGCCTTGCCTTGCTTGACGAACTGCTTGTCCATCTCGATGATGAGCAGGCGCCGGTAGAGTCCGTCGGAGGTGTCCTGCAGCCGTGGGTGCTTGTTGGCGCTGAACGCGAGCTTGCAGGTGGGGACAAAGCTAAAGGCGTTGCGGTGTTTGTAGGCGGCGGTGACGGCTTCGCCGGAGACGATGGTTTTGAAGATGTCGGACTGGAGCAGCCCGGCCTCGACTTCGGTGGCGACGTTGAGCAGTTTATCCATGAGCATGACGCGGTGGAACTGATCCTGTAATCCGCCCAGGGTGACGTTGGCGACATTGTGCGCGCCGACCAGCGCCTGGTTGATCTTGAGGATGGTGCCTTTGCCGTCGCCACCCGGGCCGATGATGATGAGGCACTTTTCCCAGCGGGTTTCGCGGGTGAGGGTGAGTCCCATGTATTTCTGCAGCTCGCGGATGGTGTCGGGATCGACCACGGAGTCGGTCAGAAAACGCTGCCAGTTGGGGCATTTCGGCAGGGCTTCGTCCATCTTGATGGTGACGGGGACGACGTAGGTGTTGAGGTGGTCGGGGTCGTGGTTGATCAGGTTGCCGGTCTTGAGATCAAAGACGCCGTTTTCGATGGGGATGCAATCCTGCAGGTCGTTCATCTTGCGGCCGTGCTGGGTGACGGAGAGGTCTTTGACCATCTGCAGCACATCGTTGATGCGCGAGGTGGTTCCCTCGGTCTTGAGCATATCGAGGATGATCCGCCGGAGGTTGCTTTCCTGATATTCGCCCCAGTGGGTTTCATCCCATGTGTACATGATGCCGCTGGCGGGGTCGTAGATGAGTTTGCGCAGGGTGACGATCTCGTCAGCGACCAGCCGCGGCTTGAACTGGGTGCCACGGTTGCCGCCGAAAAAGCGCTTGACGTCATCAGGGATGGCTTCGGCCGGGGTGGGTGGTGCGTTCAGTACCGGCGTCGCGGCGATGAGGTCGCGCAGATCCTGGGCGGTGCGCTTGTGGAGTGTGAAATAGTCTGTCACATCCTGCCCATGATCTGGCACGGTTGGCATGATGTCTGCCGGCCAGGTGAGGATGCGGATGGTCTTGGCGGTGCCGGTCAGCTTTTTTGCGACCTTCTGCGCTCCGGCCTCGCCTTTTTCGTCGGCATCATAGGCGATGACGACATCGCGGCCCTTGAAAAAGCGGGTGAACTGATCGGCCCAGCTGTTGCACCCGGCGGTCTGGGTAACGGCGTTGAATCCTTTTGACAGGGCGGTGATACAATCCTTCTCACCCTCACAGATGAGCACGCCGTTTTTCTTCCATTGGCCGGGAGCGGGGAACAGTTTTGACTTGCCGAAACCCTTGCCCCAACTGATCATCTTGTTGTCGTCGCCGGGAGCATAGAGGCGGATGTTGACCAGGCGGCCGTCATCCTGCCGAATGGGGATGGCGAGGCGGTCGGGCGTGCCGGGCTTGATGCGCAGGCCGAGGGTGGCAACAACATCAGCAGACCAGCCCCATGCCTGGCACTTTGCCAGCCAGGCGTCATCGAGGGGCTGCAGCTTGTTGTAGTCATCCTCGGAGATAAATTGTGTTACTTCCGGTGGCTCCCCCTGCCCCCCGTCGGCGCGAGCGCCCCCACTCTTGCCAGGTGATGTCCGGCGTGGGGTGGCGTCTGCTGGGCCGTACTTGCTCTTGAAGGCGACAAAGTCGGCGCTGTTATCCCCGCAACCATAGGCGGTGCCCCACAGGGCGATCAGGTCGCCACCGGCGCCACAGGAGAAGCAGTTGCACAGGTCTTTGTCGACATTGTAGGAAAAGCTTGGCTGCTTCTCGGCGTGGAAGGGGCACAGGCCGTGCAACTCGCTGCCTCGCTGTTCGGTGACCTGGAAGCAGTCGCGGGCGATGGCGTCGCGCTCGGATGCGCTGAGATTGTCGGTGCAGTAGCTCATATCAGATGGAGTCCCGGATGATGTCTTTGATGTCGCAGCCGAAGAAAACGCGCTTGGCGGTGATGATGGAATCGATGGTGACCGAGTCCAGGTCGCGCATCAGCTCGATCTCGCGGGCAACAAACAGGGGCACATCAGCGACACTGGCGCGATCAATGGCGGCTTGTGGTGGTGGATCGACGGTGCAGACCATGATCGGCACGCCGGATCTGGTGTTTTTCAGCGTGACGACAAAGTCGGAATCATCAGCAGGGGCTGGATCGGCCGGGCGGACGTCGTACTGCTGGAGCTGGGCGAACAGGTTGCCGGTCATCATCAGATCAGCACTCCCTGGAGGCGCTTGCGCCATTCGTAGACGCCACCACGGGACAAGCTCAGCAGGGTGGCGATCTTCTCGGGCTGAATCCCCATGGCGAGCAGGTGGTACATGATCCAGAACTGGCCGTATGTCAGCGTCGACCCTTCCAGCACCGTACCGGCACGCGGGCGGCTGCTGATCCCGCAGGTGGTACAAACCACGGGCCGGTCGTTAAGCACGCGCAGGCGCTGGACATCATCGAAGGTCACGCCGCAGGACGGACACTCCGGCCACTCGCCGCGCAGGACGATCAACACGCGATGCCGAAAGCCTGGGCCATCCAGCGGCGCTGGCACAAACTCTGCCAGGTCGGCGGTGGAGCGTGGGTCAGTTCTAGTAACGCTTTCACTCATGATACATAACCTCCCGAAATATCGAACCAAATTGCATTGCTGCACCCGAAAAGAAAAACATGAATGGACTCACTTTCCGGGGCTTAGCCGCCCGCAGGGGGCTGCAGTGCCAGAAGTACCTTGGCGGTTTGCTGGCCACCCGGGCATACATGTTCACGGTCTCGCGTCATGGTTGCCGATTCTGTTGGTGGATGTTTTATTATTTGTGTGCTGCGCAAACAGGGGGCGCGGGGGATTCTTGGCAGTCAGTACACCATCGATGCCGCGGTATGAGTCCTCGACATAAGCAGAGCAGTGGGGCAGCGGCAGGCCATAAGGAAAGCGCTTGAGCATACAGGTTGATAAATACCCCTCCATCAGATGACAGGCCCTGTGTCGGCGCTTGCAGCTGTAACAATCAACCCCGCGCATACTTTGCCTCCTGCTTGACATGATCCACATAGTCGGCCAGGGCTAAGAAATCCCCCCGGTTGGCGATTCCTGACGCGATCCGCTGTTCGATGTCGTGGAGGTGGTGCTGGTATGGTTCAATAACCTCGTGTAGTGGCGATCTATTTATCCCCAGGTTGTCAGCCAGCTTGACCTCGATGCGCGCTCCCCGGCTACCAGCCCAGCCCGGCAGCAGCACAACAGAGCGGCAGTCCATCAGCAGTTTGATGTCGTGCCGCATATACTCTTCCCAGGTCGTGCGCTCCGGTTGCTCAGCCGGGTTGATCACCTCATACCCCAGCGCCCGCAATTTATGTGCAGCCTGGTGGAATGCAGCGCGATTGAAGTCAGGCAGGCCGGACATGGGGCCGCTGATATAGACTGGAGACTGGATCATCACGAAACCTCAACATGGATCGGAGTTTCCAAGCACAGTGGTGTCACAACAGACACAAGCAACGGCTCGCCTGCAGCGCAAGAAACCGGCGTGCTGTCATCCATGGCCTCTATGGCGCGGCGCAGGTCGCCAATGGTTAAAATGTTGGGAACTTCAACAACCACCCGATCTTCCTCAACGCGCATCATGACTTACTCCCCCCTCTGTGCAGCGGCAGCTACCGCACTGCGATTGTCCATCTCCTTCTCGATGGCCTTCGGCACTTCCGCAGCCACAAAGACGAACAGAACAAGAATGATGACAGTCACCGCAAAGGCTTGCAGCGCAGGGATCAGGCAGGATGGCTCTTGCTGTCGGCTTAGATGTTTTAAGTCGGTCATGGCTCATATCCTTTTCTCCGTTAAAAATCGCCCGGCCAGGGGCAGGAGGCGAGAGGGGGTGACCCCCAGCCGGGCATCCCGTCAGCTACCCGACTGACGCAATTTTCGCTTGTTTGCCAGCTCGTCATAATGTGCCCGGCGGGTCAGGGCTTCCTGCTTCGCCTTGGCATACCGCACTGGCGGTGCCACTGGCTCTGGCTGGATGATCAACGACAAGATCAGGTCGAGCTTCTGCTCAATTCTCTCCATGTCGGTCATTTTCACTCCTCCTTGTCCCGCAAGAGGTCGTCAACAGTAAGCCCCAGGGCGGCAGCCAGTTTTGTAACAGTCTCGATTCTTGGGTTTTTTGTTTTTCCAGAAATGATGCCGGCAATTCGCGGATATGTGACTCTACTGTCAAAGGAAAGCTCTGTTATGGTCGTCTGGCGATCCTCTAAAGCTTTTTTTAAGTTTTCAGACAAGTTCAACATTGTTGACAACCTTCTTAAAGGTGGTATTCTTCGTTTAACGAAATCGTTTGTTGTTTGTGCGAATAATAATTCACTGAGAGAACGATGTCAACTCCCCGTCATGCCAAGGGTCGCGGTGCCAGCTCCAGCCTCCGGATGTCTCGCGGCAGTGACCTATGGCAACTTGGTTCCGGTCGTAGATGGTGACCTCGCGGGTGTCGGGGTTGTAGTGGGCTATCATATTGCGGGGAGGTCGGTAATCATAAATCTGACGGCTTTGGTCAGGGGTTTTTCATCGCCGGTGGTGATGGAAACGTAGGTGGCCTCAACAGTTAAATTGCGGGTGTTGTCTGCTCTGGTTGTCCCTGCGGCTAGGTCGTCACCCCACAGCGATATGGTTGTTGATACGCCAACTGGGTTGGCTATCGGAACGCTGTCGCGCTGGTTGATGATGTCGCCGTTGCCGTCTGTGAGCGTCCATGTGGCAGTTGTCGGGCTGACGGGTGTACCTTCCTCGTTGAAGAAGTCGAGCGTGACATAATAGCTGGACTTGTCGTTTGCTGGCGTTAGTTGCTGCATGGCTTGACTCCTGTGATGCGGGTAAATTTGATGGTCGGCTGTTTGCTGGTGGCGCTTGCGGTTGGTTGTTGGCTGTCGATGCACACCTGTAACAATATAATCGCGATATCGATGCGGGCGCGGGTATCCGCCAACGCAGTTACGAGATTACTCACTCCCGCTTTTGTATCAGCCCCCACGGTGATCATATTGCCAACGGCGGCAAGAAGATCAGCAAGGCTTTGCACCTCGTTACTTACTCCGGCTTTTGTGTCGGCTATCTGTGCAAGCAGGCTGCTGATAGCGGTTTTGGTATCAGCATGGGTGATTGTCTCGTTACTGACAGCAGCGCGGAGATCAGTGATTGTCTGCACGTCTACCGGCAGCAATATCCAGCCGTCCCCCACGGGATATGATGTTCCTGCTCCTAGCCAGTCAGCCATAAGTCGATATCTCCAATCTTTCTCAGCTCAGTGTATAAAACTTATCGATCTTCTTGATCGTGGCTTGGAAAGGGATCATCTCTGCATATTTTTCTAACTGCTCAATCAGCACGTCCGATCCGGTGAACACCACTCTGCGTTCGCCGTCAACTTCGATTTGCAAGGTCAGATACTTGCCTGATTTGTTTTTACTGAACTGGCTGTCTCGGACGGCGTGACCGATGACAACCAGTTCTTTGTTCAGGACACTTTCTATGCGGATCTTGTCGCCATCAAGCAGACCCAGTTCCTCCGCAAAGTCTGCGAAACTGTGCATTTGCCTACACCAGTGCCGCTACGGCTTCGCCATACTCAATAAATGCCTGCGCCTTGCGCAAAGCATAGGCGTCCTCAACGGCTACCAGGTCGGCTTGGGTCAGGGCCGCGACGCTGTTGTCGGCCATGATCCAGTTGATAGTCGCCGGGTTGCCTAACGTCTCCCACTTGCGGATTGTGCCGCTGATATTCTCTCGATCTTCCGGGGTAGCAACCTGCACGTTATTGATCGGCGCGGCAATGGTTATGTCACGCGCCAGCTTGAGGTAGTCGCGCGTGCCTGGGGCAATCTGCGTATTGATAAAATCAAATTGCCATTCGGTCACTGGCCCTTCTTCGGTGTCCCGTGTGGTCTGCTCAATGTTGTAGCGGTGCTGCCAGCCGCCGTTGTGGGGCGTGCTGATCTCAGGCTGCTGTGAGCTGTAACCTTTCATGGTATTTTCTCCAATCGTAGTGCTGACGTAAGTTGTTTGTATCGGCCCACTTGAACCAGCCGTTGTATGCTGACATGGATCTGACGTTGCCGTGCCGGTAGCGGCGCTTAAAGGCGGCAACGATCGACTTGCGCACCAGGGTAAAATCATGGAAGAAGCGATAACCTAAAAAGTCGACGCCTCTTATATCAACCGGAAACACCTGCCAGTTCTTCTTCATATCAAGTGCTAGGTTGTCATTCAAAAACCGCTCGATCTGCTGCCTTATCTGGTGCAGGTCGGCCTTGTCGTGGTGCAAAATCACCAGGTCATCGCAGTAGCGGAAATAGTACGGCATCCGCAGCGTTTCTTTGATCCAGTGATCCAGCCCGGAAAGCATCAGGTTGCCGAAATGCTGGCTGGTGAAGTTGCCAATCGGCACACCCGGCGCACTGTCGATAATGTGCTCCATCAGCGCCGTTGTGTCCTTGCATTTAATCTTTCTTGCGACGATCCTCTTTAATACGTCATGGTCGATGCTCTGATAGAACTTCTTCACATCCATTTTCAGGCAATAGCGGGTTCCGGCCTTATCGTCCAGCGCTTTCTTGACCCGCTTGACGCCATCGTGAATCCCGCGACCCGGTAAGGATGAATAGGTGTCGCGGATGTATGCCTTCATCCAGATCGGCTCCAGAACATTGACAATCGCATGATGGATGATCCGGTCCGGGTAATAGGGCAACTTCCATATTTCCCGTTCCTTCTTGCCTTCCTTGCGGATCAGAATGGTGTACTCCGAGTTTTTAAAGGTTTTGTTAACCAGCATCTGCCGGATGTTGTTCAGGTAAAAATCCGGGTTAGCGTTCACCATCTTGACCTCGGTATAATGCGCTTTTCCCCGGCTGGCCTTGGCATGGGCCAGCCGGATGTTGTCGGCACTGCATATCTTCTCGTATAGATTGCCAAATCGTTTCATGCTGCTTCATGACCTTTTGAGTGTTCGGTTAACCCTACTAGCACAGTGTGCGGTCTTTTTCTTTTTTGCCAAGAGGCAGGGCTTTCCGGGGCTTGTACTTACTCACGAAGCAGAGCTGCCTGCCGATATTCGCATTCGTATTCGTCGCCGAATTATTCGCATTCCAATAGAACGGACCTGCATTCGTCCCATTATTCGCGTTACTGCCTACCAGGAACACGCGAAGGCCACAACGAACCGGAAAGCCTTTAAAGCTAATCGTTTTCGGGCTGCTTACGCAGCCAACTTCTTGAAGCAGAGCCGCCCGCCGATACTCGCATACGTACTCGTCGCCGAAGTATACGCATTCCAAGAGAACGGACCCGCATCCGTCCCATGATTCGCGTTACCGCCCACCAGGAACACGCGAAGGCCACTGGCCTGGTAAAAGTAGTCGAACATGCCGGAGGCAGATGACCCTGAGACATCCAACGGCATCACCATCCCTAAACCGCTGTAGGGTTTGCCTGCATAGCCGTTTGTAGTTGGCAGGGTGACACCGTTTCCCAGAGCATTAGACAGGC
>JAGYPB010000003.1 GCA_018399135.1 Deltaproteobacteria bacterium
GCCGCGTTTTTTGAGCTTGTCGATCTCCTCTAAAAAAACTTTGGGATCAAGAACGACGCCGTTGCCGATGATGCAGCGCTTTCCTTGATGCAGGATACCGGAGGGGATCAGGTGGAGAACGGTTTTTTCGTCACCGACCACCAAGGTGTGCCCGGCATTGTTGCCGCCCTGAAAACGTACGACATTCTGGACGAATTCGGTGTAAATATCGACCACTTTGCCTTTGCCTTCGTCGCCCCACTGGGCACCGACGATAATCATGTTGGCCATAGGTTCCTGCTCGCTCCTGTTGTGCCGGTGTGGTGATGCTGCCGGCAATGGGTAAAATCAATACAAGGTGAAGTCCGGATGTTGAATCTGTAGCCAGTTGATATGGCTACGGCTTGAGTCGGCCAGCGAGATCAGTTCGATGTCGAGATCTTCGGTAGCGACAACTGCCACATAACGGTAATTCATCTGGCGCGCATAAACAAGGGTTTCGTCGATCTGGCGTTTGATAATATCTCGTGCCACCGAATAGCCGCGTTGGCGTAACAGACGTGCGAGTTTCTGTGCAGCACGCAGATTGCCGCCGGTAGAGTACACCAGCAGGTCGTCGCCGGAAGTAATAGTTCCGTCGAGATTTTTATCAAGGGCAAAGAGCAGATGGAGCAAGCTGAAGGTGAAACCGGTTGCCGGTGTATCGAGGCCATATTGGGCCATCAGGGTGTTATAGCGTCCACCACTGCAGATGCTGCGCCCAAGGCCGGGGAGGAATCCCTGGAAGGTCATGCCGGTGTGATAGTTCAGTCCGCGTAGTTCACCGAGGTCGATGGTGACATGGTCGCTGACGCCGTAGGTTTCAAGCACATCAAGAATGTCTGCAAGGTTGTCCAGGGCGCGGCGGGAGCGGTCGTTACTGACTGATTTTTCGGCGTGGTCGAGGACTTCACGGCCACCAAATAGACGCGGCAAGGCGAGAATTTCAGTCCGGGCGCGGTCGCTGATGCCGGCGTTGTCGAGGAGTTGATTCAGCTCAGAGCTGTCTTTGCGCAGGATGGCATCGGCGACCTGTTCGGCTTTGTGACGATCAACGGGAAGTCCATCCATGACGCCGCGGAAAAACTCCATTTGACCGATATCGACGGTAAAGCGATCGGCACCGACGGCGCTCAATGCCTCAATGGTCATGGCGATCATGTCGGCGTCAGCTTCCGGACTGTCAAGACCGATCAGTTCGACGCCGGACTGAAAAATATCACGATCCTTGCCGGCCTGCTGTTCCGTGTGGCGTAGAACCCGTCCATTATAACACAAGCGCAGTGGCAACAACATCTGGCTCATGCGGGTCGCGGCAATACGAGCTATCTGGGCGGTCATGTCCGGTGGAAAAGCGAGAAGACGGTTGCTCTGGCGATCATCACAGCGAAAAGCGCGATCGCGCAAGCCTTCGCCTAAGCCACGTTCCAGGACATCGAGAAATTCCAGCTGCGGTGGAATTACCGGGTGAAATCCCCAGGCGGAATAAACCTTGCGTAGTTGCTGTTGCAGAAATTCAAGCTTGGCAGCTTTTAAGGGGAGAAAATCGCGAACCCCTTTAGGGAGGTCGGAATCTAGTGGTGGATCGGGAAAGCGCATGAGCTAAAGCTCCGTTAAGGTGTCTAAAAAGTTTCCTGTGCTACAGGAAGCGGCACTGTTGTTGTCTGTTATGCCGAACGCGGCAATCTAGCAACAGTTTCACTGCTATGTCAAGCCGTCGCCGCCTGACAAATGGGGGCAGAAGGCCAAGTTTGAACCACAACATATCAGTTTGTTGTTCTCTGTGCATCTGTGTCCCTGTGGTGGGACCTAAAACCACTTCTTACGTTTAAAATACCAGAGCATCCCTGCCGCGCATGCCGCCATCAGCAGAAGGGCAAAGGGATAGCCAAAGCGCCACCCCAGTTCCGGCATGACGGCGAAATTCATGCCATAGACCCCGGCGATAAAGGTCAAGGGGATGAAGATAGAAGCGATGACCGTCAATACCTGCATCACCTCGTTGGTGCGGTGGCTCATACTCGAAAGGGACAGTTCAATTAACCCCTTGGCGGTATCACGGTAATTGTCGAGGTTGTCAAGAACGTGGAGGATATGGTCATGAAGATCGCGCAGATAAAGGCGGGTGCGCTCATCAATTAATGGTGATTCGCTATGGATCAGGGCGCGGGTCAGATCACGCAACGGCGATAGTGTTTTGCGCACGAACGATAACTGACCACGAATCTGATGGATCTGCTGCAGCAAGCCGTGACGGGGACACTCAATCAATTCGGCTTCAATCAGATCGAGGCGTTCCCCGAGATTTTCGAGCACATGGTAGTAACTGTCGAAAACCGTATCCATCAGAGCATAGGCAAGATAATCAACACCGCGCTCACGGAATCTGGCATTTTTAGCGGCCAGACGTTGGTGCACCATGCTGAAGAGGTCGCCAGGCTGTTCACGAAAAGTGAGCAGGCGTCCAGCACCAAGAACCAGGCAGAAATGCTCAGCGTGGATCTGGAAACCCTCGCTATCCATATCGAGGAGTTTGAGGATGATCAGGATAGTGTCGCCGTACTCTTCATACTTGGGTTGATGGTGGGTGTTGAGAATATCTTCCTGGGCCAGAGGGTGAAGCTCAACCAGGTTGCCGAGTTCATGGATCAGGGTGACATCATGCAGACCCTCGAGGTGAATCCAGCTGACACCCCCTGCCGGCACCGGCAGGCGACAGTCGGCAAGGGAGGTAGCGCTGCGGTGTTGGTAGTCGACCAGATTGAAATCGGTGCGGGTCAGAAGCGGGTGTTCCATTTCCCGCGTACCGACATGAATCAGGGTGCCAGGCGGCAGACCTATTTGTTTTGGCGGTGTGCGAAACAGGGAAGTGACAGTTTTAAAGCTGTCAGAAAGGGGGGTCATTGCTCCTCCGTGCTGGTCATTTCACGCCTGCTTCGGCCAGTAGATAGTCAATCAGCAGGCGAACACCGAAGCCGCTACCGCCACGGGGGATACCGGCTTTACCCTTGTCCTCCCAGGCCATCCCGGCGATGTCCAGGTGTGCCCAGTTATACTGGTCGGCAAATTTTTGCAGAAAGGCAGCGGCGGTAATAGTACCGGCCGGGCGTCCGCCGGTGTTTTTTACATCGGCAAAATCGCTCTTGATCTGGTCGGCATATTCTGCCCACAGGGGAAGTTGCCACAGGCGTTCGCCACTACGCTGCCCGGCTTTTAGCAGTTTGTCGATCAGCTTGTCATCGTTACCGAGAATCGCCGCCGCCTGGTTGCCGAGGGCGATGATGCAGGCGCCGGTCAAGGTGGCCAGATCGATGACCGCCCTGGGTTTGTAGCGTTCTACATAGGTCAGGGCATCGGCAAGGATGAGACGTCCTTCGGCATCGGTATTAAGAACTTCAATCGTTTTGCCCGACAGAGAGGTAAGAATGTCCCCTGGACGGATGGCGTTGCCGGATGGCATGTTTTCCACCGCCGGGACGACCGCAACCAGGTTGATGGGGATTTCGAGGCGGGCGGCGGCCAGCATGGTGCCGATAACGGCTGCGGCACCGCCCATGTCCATCTTCATTTCATCCATCTTGTCGGCCGGTTTCAGAGAGATGCCACCGGTATCGAAGGTAACGCCTTTGCCAACCAGCGCCAGCGGCGCAGTGCCTGTCTGGTCGCCGGTATACTCCAGAACAATCAGGTAGGGCGGGCGCGCACTTCCCTGGGCAACGCCGAGCAGTGCTCCGCAGCCAAGCTGTTGTAGCCGCGCCTGATCGAGCAGATGGGCTTTGATGCCGTTCTGTTCCGCCATGGCCACCGCTTGCATGGCAAGAAATTCCGGTGATTTGAGATTGCCGGGAGCGTTAACCAGATCGCGTGCCAGATGGACACCGGCACAAATGGCTTGAGCCTTGTCAGTGCCACGGCGCAGCAAGGAGAGATTTTGGGCCTTGGCCGCCAGCAGGACAATCTGCTTGAGAGCTTTTGATGTGTCAGGGTTGGAGTTTTGGTAGCGCAGATACTGGTAATTGGCCAGCAGTATCCCTTCGGTAATGGCTTGTGCCTGTTGCTCCTCTGTTGCTCTCTGAATGGACAGGCCGCTCTGACTGACAGCGGCCTTGCTGATGTTTTTTTGTTTGAGTACAGCCACGGCGCAGCCGGCTGCCTGGCGTAATGTGTCCAGGGAGGCGGCGTTTGCTTTACCGATCCCCACCAGCAAAATACGGCTGGGGCCCGTTGTGCAGGCGGCGTGGAGCAGAAGGGTTTCAGCTTGGCGACCACGAAATTCGTTGTTGCGCTGCGCTGCGGTCACCAGCTTGCCAAAATGTTCATCCAGAAGGGAGAGGAATTGGGAGCTGATTCGATCTTCCGGCATAAAAAAAACAAGACAGGGGGTGGTAATGGCGGTGGAATCTGCTGTTTTGACCAGGATATTCATTAAATTGACTCCATGGAATTATCGGTTACCCATTTGAGTGGATGACATAAAAACAAGCGAGCAGCTATCTTTAGCCGGGAATAAACACAATCAAGTCCCCTTTTCTAACTGGTTGATCGTGTTCATAACTGTGGCTGTTCCTTCATCAAGAGAATCATAGCAGATTTCCAGATGGTGCTGGGGCTTGGTGTGCAGATAAAGGGGATCATAATAGTCCTGCATCAGTCGGCCAATCAACAGGTGCCAGTTCTCCGTGTCCAGCAGTTGCTTGAAATGATTGACACTGCTGTTTCCGAGGCGTTCGCGCAGGGAATCAAGGGCGCGTGCGATAGGTCCGTGAAGTTGCTCGAGGTCGGGATAGTCAGCGAGAATTACCTCGGTGCGTAGTTCCATCGAGGTGGTGAGCCAGAGGCTGGTCTGGTGCTGCATCGCCTGATGAAAGCG
Source organism: Deltaproteobacteria bacterium (assembly GCA_018399135.1). GTDB lineage: Bacteria > Desulfobacterota > Desulfuromonadia > Desulfuromonadales > Geopsychrobacteraceae > Pelovirga. Next base: position 4,889 of record JAGYPB010000003.1, read on the forward strand.
TGGCGGGACGGCGCGACGGCCGATATGGCGACTCTCGCCCTCAGTGATGAGGTAAGGGCAGTCACGCAGTTCGTCAAGGCGTCCCCAAAGGCGTGCTTCAAACTGTTTCTGGCCGGGTTGTTCGCCCAACCCCATGCCACCAAAAGCGCTGCCACGGTGATTGGCAATTTTTTCCAGATCGATGACCGGCTCCCCCTGTTCTGCCAATTGGTGCAGAATGCGGGTTTTGCCGATACCGGTCAGACCACGTAGTACATAGATTCTCGGCCATTGATAGTTGTCAAAATAGTCGCAGACCATGCGGCGAAAGGCCTTGTGACCGCCACTGAGTTGGCGCGCGGGAATCCCTGCCAGATTCATGAAAGTGGTCATGGCTAAGGAGCGTATACCACCGCGCCAACAGAAAATAATCACCGGTAGCGTCGATAAAGCCCGGGCTGCTTCGATTTGCGCGACAAAGTCGGGGATTTTCGGGGCGGCAATGACAACCCCGCGCCGCCGAGCAATCATTTTCCCTTGCTGCTTATAGAGGGTGCCGACTTCGGCACGTTCCTCATTGCTGAACAGGGGGACATTGATTGCGCCGGGGATGCTTGCTTCAGAATATTCAGCCGGGGAGCGAACATCGACCAGAAGGGTCTGTTGGTGGCGGTATTCAAGTGTTGCTGCCAGGTCGATGGTTGTCTGCATCTCGTTGTGCTCCAGGGGATGTCGCGTCGGGTTGTTTTGCTCGACGTGAGGGAAAGCGGAGCAACTATGGGGATGAAAAGTGGAGGATGTCAAGAAAAAGGTTGACTTCGGCCGCCAGGGGGAATATTGTGCCGGGTTCTGACGCGGGATGGAGCAGTCTGGTAGCTCGTCGGGCTCATAACCCGAAGGTCGGGGGTTCAAATCCCTCTCCCGCAACCAAAAAAAAATCAAGAGGCCCTGAATCAGAAGATTCGACGGCCTCTTTTTTTAATTTGCACACCGTTGTCGGCTGTTATTCTTCGTTGTCAGTTGTGCCGTTATTTTCTCTGGTGCGGAGCCAGCGGCTAAAGCGTTCCCGTGGTCCCTGTGAGAGGATACGTTCAAAGGTTACGCGGTCGTGCAGATAGAGGCAGTGGCGGACAATGGTATAAGGGCTGAAGGTGTTGTCCGGGTTGGCGGCAATGAAAAGGTTGCGATATTCCTTGACGATTTTGAGGTTGTTTACCAGAGACTGGTGTAGATCTGAGCGTTTAAAAAGATGATCCAGGGAGAGGATATCCTGGACAAAGTTGTCGACCTTGTAGTCCTGAAATTCAAAATCTCTGAAAAAATGGCCGGTAACCCGCAGGAAATTAAAAGCGTTAATGGTTTTGCCATTGACGGACTGGGTGTCTTCCAGCTCTTCGTCATTGGATGGGCTGTCGCTTAAAGGGGCTGCTGTTGCCGCTTCCATCAGTTCGCTGGTTGCATTGCGGATTTCCTTGAATTCACGGTCGGCCAATTCAAATAATGCTGAGAGAACATTGATACGGCGTTTGAGGTTGTTGGGGATCGATTTTTTATATTTAATCTTGTGATCCAGAACGCTCCAGGTGTCCTGGATCAGCGAGCGAATCTGAACTTCAAAGGGGAGGTTGGTGACATCGTTGCGATTAAGGGTCACTGTGCCGGGAGCCATATCCATGTGGAGCCCCTTATAACCAAAAAGATCTTCGGTTCCTTCCATAGCGGCAATCTTGTCGGTGACGTCGATGATATTGAAATGTTCTTTGAGGGTTTCAGATACCAGAGCAACTTGATCCTCGTAGAGGCAGACGATGCGAATACCGATCAGGTCGCTCAGGTAGTCTTTGATGGCATAAGGGCTACCTTCGGTTTCGAGTCCCCCCTGGTATTTGCGCTGAAACTTTTTAATGCACTCTTCCTGGTCTTTGACGCGCCCTTCAATTTTGGTTACTTCGCCTAGATCTGAGTTTTTGATCAGGGCTTCAATGGTGCTGATGTGAGAGTTTTTGATCATTTCGAGATCGCACTGGTGGCGTGTGTAGAAATCCCGAAAAAGATTTTTTTCCAGTTCGAAGTCCAGAGAGGCCAATGGTCTTATCCTGTTGTTATGGTTTTAATAGTTTGAGTTGTTGCTACTGCGAGATCTGTTACGTTTGTATAAAAGTTTTTGCCGTGACCAATAATATACCCTGTTTTAGTGTTTTATGGGGGGGAGAGTAGAATTTTCGGTGATTAGATTGCGGTTGGAGGAAGTGGGGTCAGGGGCAGAAAAAAAACAAACGAAAAACAGGCAAAAAAAAGGCCCCGAAAACGGGGCCTTTTGGCGGATGCAAATGTGAATCAGATTCTTTGCACATTGGCCGATTGAGGGCCTTTCTGGCCTTGGGTCACGTCAAAACGAACGCGATCACCCTCGGCAAGAGACTTGAAACCGTCGCCCTGGATCTGTGAGAAGTGAACGAACACGTCCGGTCCGTTATCCTGCTCGATGAAGCCAAAACCCTTAGAATCGTTAAACCACTTTACTGTTCCTTCTGCCATTTTTTTCTCTCCATGTTCCTTCGCGGGAACTTTATAGTGTTTGTGTCCTTATTGATTTCGCCAATAAAAAACACGCACCCTTATTAAGGTCTGCGTGTTCTGATCCGTATGACAACTGTTGTCGGGCGAAAAGAATAATCCACAAACGTGTTAAGTTGCTGGAGAACTTAGCATGAGTAATACCACTGATGCAAGCAAAAAAGAAAAACAGATATCTGTTCAGTGCCGGGCCTTCGGATCCTATGTCAAGGGATACTTTTCGTCATGCCGCAGGATCCGAAGGCCCGCGCTAGTATAGGGCTAAATAGCTACGAAAAAAGTTTCATTTAATTTGGGTTGTTGGGTGGATATTGACCAAAGCTGTAAAGCCGTTCTATAGTGTTTCATTGTTTCAGGTTTGGGATGGTGGCGTTGAGTGCGTATTGAGGGATTTTTCTGGTAGGCTATAAGATTGTTTTAGGGGTTTATTCCAAAAAGACCTTGCGTGGCGAGTTCTCGCCAATATCGGCAAGAACTCGCCAGGTGTTTTTTGTTACTTGTTGTCTGATGGTTCAACCTGGATGTGAGAAAAGATCTGTCCGGCGGGCTATTAGCGGTTTTTTTTGCTTTCCTTTGCCGTTGGCATCAGGATTGCTTTTATGGGAACGCAAATAAAATTGCGTTCTAAAGACCTTTCCAAAGGAGGAAAAAATGTCGCATTTCAAAAAGTTTTTAGCGGGTTTTACTGTAACAATGTTTGTTGTCACTGTGGTTTTGTCGGCAGGAGCGTCTGATGCTTTTGCCAAGTCGCGTCTGGCCTTTTCCGGCGGCCCTGATGGTGGAACCTTCCAGTACTTTTCAAACGCCATGTCTTCACGCCTTTCCCGGACACAGGCTGACATGGATGTTTCCAATATGGCGTCTGCCGGTTCCGTAGAGAACCTGCGGCGAGTCAATTCCGGTGACGCAGATTTCGGAATAACTTACGCCGGGGATTTGTATCTGGCGAAAAATGGTAGATTGACCGGTGATACTCGTGAGTATCACAATGCTCACTCGGTAGCATATCTCTATGGTGCACCCGCGCACCTTATTGTTCTGGAGTCCAGTGGAATCACTGACGTCAAGCAACTGGAAGGGAAGCGTGTTGCTGTTGGTGGCGCCGGTTCTGGTGCAGCGGCCTCCGCGCAGCGGTTCTTTACTGAAGTTGGGCTGTGGGACAAGTTTACTCCCGAGTTCATCGGTTACAGTCAGGGCGCTTCAGCCCTTGGTGACCGTCTGATCGATGCCATGTGGGTGTTCGCCGGCTATCCCAACTCTTCAATTATTCAAGCTGCTGCCAGCAATCCTATCCGTATTCTAAATCTGGTTGAAGCAGGAAAAAATTCCAGTTTCTTCCAGAACCACCCTTACTATGCGGAAGTAACAATTCCTGCAGGCACCTATCAAGGTGTTGATTATGACGTGAAAACTGTTCAGGATTCGGCCATCTGGACGGCAGGCAAGCACGTTGACGAAGGACAGCTTTATCGTGCTGTAACAGATATTTTCTCTGATCAAGGGCTTGCGTTTATGGTCAGTGTGACCAAAACAGCGAGAGCGATGAAGGTTGAAGATGCTATGTTTGGTATTGCCACGCCGGTACATAAGGGCGCAGCGAAATTCTGGACAGAGAAAGGGTTAACCCTTACCGACGCTCAGAAGGCAAATTAGGAACACATTTTAGATATTTGATCAGCTGAGGCGGGGCTAAAGGGCCCCGCTTCCTTTATATTGGCGTGATTTCAAGATGTTAAGCTGCTGCACGGAGTGACAGATGGCAGAAGAGACAGAAAAGAATATTGAAAGTGTGGACGAGGAAAACAGGGAAAAGCTTAAGAAGATAATGGAGAAGGATGCGAAATCCTTTCGCACCCCGACCGGTTTTTGGCACTGGGTTGTGGCGTCACTTGGGGCTTTTCTGGTGGTTTTTTACTTTTATGCAGCAGGGGTTGCTTCTGTCGGCACTCAGTATCACCTCGGGATTTACGTTTTCATTACCTATATTCTGGTTTTTCTGCTTTATCCGGTAGGTGTGCCCTGGATACGGGCAGTCATGAATCTGGTTCTGTCGTTTTTGTTGACCAGTCTTGCGGCAATTCTCCTGGTGTTCAACAATCACGTGACCTACTATAACTATCTGATGGGCCTTGCAGAGACTTTTAAAAATGAAGGGGTTGGGGCTGGATTGGCGCAAGGGTTGACGTTGTGGCCTCTTTTTCTGGTAACTGTGATTCTGGCTGTGCTATTGCACCTTGCCGACGTCTGGTGTGCGAAAAAGTGGCGGCACCAGCCTACCAGCTCTGATGTCCTTTTTGCCTTGGCCGCGGCCGGAGTCGTTTACTACTGGTTAAGTCAGTTTGAGGCCTTGAACTGGCGAGCTGGTGCCGAAAATGAGCTGGATGCTCTGATCAGTATTACGGGTGTCCTGATTTCCTTTGAGGTCTGTCGTCGCGTATTGGGTTGGTCGATGACCATCATTGGTGCATCAATGGTTGCTTTTGCCTATTTTGGACCCTATCTGCCAAGTCTGTTGGCACATCGCGGGTTCAGCTTTGAACGGATATCTAATGCTCTGTTTCTGACAACCAACGGTGTGTTCGGTGTTATGGCTAATGTCCTGGCCACTTATGTCATCCTGTTTATATTTTTCGGAGCTTTTTTACATAAGTCGGGGGCGGGACGTTTTTTTATTGATCTACCCCTGGCCGTTGCCGGACGCAGTACCGGCGGCCCGGCAAAGGTTGCGGTTATGGCATCAGCGCTGTTTGGTTCCGTCTCCGGTAGTGCCATCGCAAATACGGTTTCAACCGGGGCCTTTACTATCCCACTGATGAAACGCGCTGGTTTTCGCCCTCACGTTGCCGGTGCGATTGAACCGGCGGCCTCTATCGGTGGCATGTTTTTACCGCCGATCATGGGAGCCGGGGGGTTTCTGATGGCTGAGCTCACAGGGCTGCCCTATTCCTACATCATGATGATTTCCGTCGGCCCGGCCATGCTCTACTTTTTCTCTGTTTTCTGTATGATTCATTTTGAGGCGAAAAAGTTGAATATCGTCGGTATTCAGGGTGAAGAGTTTCCCCACTGGAAGGAAGTGCTTAGGGGGGGCTGGTTTTATGCGTTGCCGTTGGTGATTATTACAGTGCTGATGCTGATAGGGCGTTCGCCCGGTAACGCCGCTTTCTGGGCAACCTTTTCCTGCATTGCAATCAGTTGGGTGAATAAAGAAACCCGCATGGGGCCAAAAGAAATATGGGAGGCGATACAGACCGGTGCGCGCAACACGCTGATTATCGGAGCAACGGTTGGTGTCATTGGTGTTATCGTCGGAGTAATTTCGCTGACCGGTATGGGTTTGAAGTTCTCGGATTTAATTATCGCTCTGGCGGGTAATAGTTTGTTGTTGGCAATTATCTTGATCGCACTGGCATCCCTGGTTCTGGGAATGGGTGTTCCTGTGACCGCCTCTTATCTGATCGTTGCGGTGTTGGCTGTTCCGGCGTTGGGTGCTTTTGGCGTGGCGGCAATTGTTGCTCACCAGATTGTTTACTGGCTCAGCCAGGATTCCAATATTACCCCACCAGTTTGCGTAGCGGCTTATGCCGGTGCTGCGATAGCCGGATCAGATCCATGGAAGACCGGATGGACAGCCTTCAAGTTTGCAAAAATGCTGTACGTTGTGCCATTGCTTTTTGCATTTACTCCATCGATTCTGTTTCAGGGAAAGGTGATTGAAGCCAAAGTTCCTGAGATGGATGCACCTTTCGCGACGGTGGTCAAGGTTGAAGTTGTAGAAAATCAGGAAGTTCTCAAGGGTGACATTTTGGCGTTAATTAATGTGGGCGGTGAAGTTATTCAGGTCAAGGCCAAGAGTGATGCCACTGTAACGCAGATATTCTCGCGACCTGGGGCAATGGTTGAGCCTGCCGACAGGCTGCTAAGAACCGAGATTCCAGCGACCCCGTACCGGATTTTTTCATCCTTCTTCTCGGCTTTTCTGGGAACAATTGCTTTTTCCAGTTTGATGATGGGTTACTGGCTCAGGCGTACGTCGGTGGTAGAATGGATCCTGCTGGCAGGGGCGACCTTCCTGCTGTTCTGGCCCACTTTTGTGACCGATGGTGTCGGCCTGGTCATTGTTGCCGGTATACTGTTTATGCAGAAAAGCAAAAATAAGCGGGATGAGGGCCTGGCAGAAGTGCAAACCTGATAAGTTCAAGAGTGAAATAGCATACAACAAGGGCGGTTGAATTCGTTCTGCCGACTTTGTTGTATGTTTTGTTGATCGAGTGGATTTTTACTTGCTGATTTCCAGCATTCTGTCGATCATCTCAACCAGGTAGGGAATCTGGGGTTTGGTGGCGTAGCCATCGGCACCGACAATGTCGCACTTTGCTGACATCTGTTCATTAATCAGGGATGAAAACAGGATGACCTTCAGTTCCTTGAGGAGCGGGTCGTTCTTGATTTTTTTGCACAGGGTGAGGCCGTCCATTTTCGGCATTTCGATATCGGTGATCAGCAGCTGGAGGTGGTCACGGAGGTTGGTGCCGTTGTCAACTTCCTGTCTGATTTGCAGCAGGCGGTCATGGCATGCCTGCCCGTCAGCAAAAACCTCAAGGGAGGTGTAACCGGCGCTTTTGAGTACGCGCTCAATGCCGGCACGAATCAGGGAAGAGTCTTCCGCCATCATTAATTTCATTTGTTCGCGGGTGTGAGGACGTGTTTCATGCAGAAGGTCCTGGCGTAACTCTATCTCATAATCCATATTGGATTCCGGATCGAACTCAGTCACAATATGTTCCAGGTCGACGATCAGAATTTCACGGCCATCGATGTTGACGCTGCCGGTAAAGCGTGGGCGAAACTGATCGATGAAGCTGGCCATGGGTTGGACATCATTCCATGAAATACGGTGGATCTGGTTGACACCATCGACCCTGAAACCATTGACTCTATTGTTGAATTCACAGACCAGAACCACGTGCCGATGTTCCGTATCTACAGTGCTGACTTTCTGACTCAGGTGTTTTTTCAAGTCGATCAGGGGGATAGTGCTGCCGCGTAGCAGCAGTGTGCCAAGCATGCCGGCACCGCAACCTGGTATCAGCGTTACCGCTTCCTGATCAAAGGGAATAATTTCTTTAAGTTTTTGAACATTGATGCCAAAAGGCTGTGCGCCGAGGTAGAACTCAATGATTTCCATCTCGTTAGTGCCGGCTTCAAGGAGAATTTCCTGCTTGTGCTGGATCGCCATGGTGTGTCCTCAGGGTAGTGGGGATAACAATCTCTAGATTTGATCACACTAATTATATTCTTGTCAATAACTTATCTGCTATTGTTTTGACGGTTTAGTTGGTTGCTGTTTTTCGTGTATAGTGTAAATAATAATGCTGTTTTGAAGAACAGGACAAAATGGATACGGTGGTCAAGGTTCTCAATGAAAGGCTTGGCCGTCAACATTCTTTGCGCAACGTGACAATTGCAGTTTGTTGATTTTGATATCGGGGGAAAAATGACTGGAATGGCTCAATCACACTATCGGCTGGGAATGAACTACCTCTATGGCAAGGGGGTAGCGAAATCCTATGTGGAGGCGATGAAGTGGTTTCAGCTGGCTGCCCAGCACCACTATCCACGAGCGTTATATATGCTCGGTCGGATGTACGATGTGGGACAGGGGGCGGCGGAAAATGCTACTGAAGCAGCACGCTACTATGAGCAGGCTGCTAAACTAGGGTATGCTCGCGCTCAGAATGCCCTTGGCCAGGCCTATATCAAAGGTCGAGGAGTTGCAGAGGATTATGGGCAAGCGATGGTCTGGCTGCGCAAGGCTGCTGATCAGGGCTTTTCCGATGCTCAGTATAATCTGGGTCTGATGTATGCGAAAGGGCACGGTGTGCCGAAGGATTTTCTTGAGGCACGCCGTTGGTGGGCGCTGGCGGCGGAGCAGGGGAATCCGAAGGTGCAGTTTACTTTGGGGCATATGTATCTGGTCGGTAAAGGGGTTAAAAAGAACTACGCCAAAGCTCTTCAGTGGTTGCGCCAGGCAGCTGAACAGGGGTTGCCAACAGCGCAGTTCCATCTGGGAATGATGTACGCCAAAGGAACCGGGGTGCTGCAGAGTGACAGCGAGGCGCGCAAATGGCTGCAGCGAGCGGCAGAACAGAACTATCTCGATGCCCTCTATCATTTGGGCAAACTGCTCGGTAGTGGTAATAATGATGTACGGGATCCTCTCACGGCTGTCGTCTTGCTCAAACAGGCTGCAACTCGCGGTCATCAGCGCGCCCAGGTGTTATTGGGACAACATCTGGCTAAGGGGCTGGGTGTGTCCCCGGATCTTTCCCTGGCGTATCACTGGTGGTGTGAAGCGGCAAAGTCCGGCAATGCAGATGCACAATATAACCTCGGAGTGATGTATCTGAACGGAAAAGGGGTTAAAAAAGATCCCGTCGAAGGCAAGAGGTGGTTGATAGAGGCCGCTGATCAGGGGCATACGCGTGCACAGTACTGCCTGGGGGTGATGTATTCGACTGGAAAAGGTGTGCCGCAGGACATTGATGAGGCATTGCGTTGGAAGGAGGCAGCAGAGTTTTGGGAGTCTATCTAGTTTCCGTCTGGAAACAGGTTGGTTAATTTTCAAAGTGAGATGTTTGGGGCCGAGGATATATTCTCTGTTGCATAACCAATGCATTTATGCATAATGACCTCATGAAGAGTTTAGATCCTATTCTAAATATTCAATCCGTTGTCGATGCCACCGACAGAAATATTCTGGTTACTGATATTTCAGGGCAAGTTACGTTGTTGAGTTGCCGGGCGCAGCAATCTCTGGATATAACCCCTGGTACCAGGTTGGAACAGGAGTCTCCCGACTTCTGGGAGCATGTTGAACAAATTCTTGCTGGTACGTTGAGTAGTTCAGAGGTTCCGCTGCAGTTGGGTGGGTGCGAATATCTGGTGGCGGTCAACCCCTTGCGTGAAGAGAAAACAATTGTCGGTGCTGTCTGTGTGCTGGTTGACAGCGGCCAGCTTGATATCATGACCCGACGTCATCCTACCTTCAATACCTTGTCACGTGAGCTCGACACCATTATTGATTCTTCATCTGATGGGCTTTTTGTTTGTGATGCAAAGGCGAATGTGATTCGTATGAATCCGGCGTCAGAAAAGATCCATAACGTTTCTGCAAAAGGGGTTGTTGGCCGTAATATGCGGGATCTGATTGATGAAGGTTTTATCGATCGATCCGCGGCGTTAGAGGCCAGTTTAAACAGAGAGCGGGTCAGCCTGTTGCAGAATAAGGGTGGCCATAAGCTGATTTCCATTGCTACGCCGGTGTTTGATGAGCGTTCTGAACTGATCAGAGTTGTTGTCAGTGAGCGCGATGTCACCGAGATTGATGCCTTGCAACGAGAATTGGAAAAGCAGGAAGCTATCAAGAACAGTTTGCGTGACCAGATGCTTGCCATGCAGCAGGCAGAACTCGAGTCGCAACAGATTATTGCACGTAGCCCGCAGATGGCTCGAGCTGTGCACCAGGCTATGCGGGTCTCCAAGGCAGAATCTTCCGTGTTTATCCTTGGAGAGTCCGGTGTGGGTAAGGGGCTCATTGCGCAACTGATTCATACCAACTCATCACGGGCCAAACAACCGTTAATCAAGATCAATTGTGGTGCGATTCCGGAATCCCTCATCGAGGCAGAACTTTTTGGTTATGAGAAGGGAGCTTTTACCGGGGCTCTGGCAAGTGGCAAGCCGGGACAGTTTGAACTGGCCGATGGCGGAATACTATTTCTTGATGAGATAGCTGAGTTACCCATCGGGTCGCAGGTCAAGTTGCTGAGATTCCTGGAAGACGGCAAAATGACCCGCCTTGGAGATACCAAAGGACGTAATCTTGATGTGCGGGTGCTGGCCGCAACCCACCAGGATATGGACAAAATGGTTGATCAAGGACGTTTTCGCCTTGATCTTTACTATCGTCTCAATGTCATTCCCATCCAGATTCCAGCGTTGCGTGACCGCTCTGAATGTATCATCCCCCTGATTCACCATTATCTGGAAGAGTTCAGCAAGCGTACCGGCAATAGGAAACGTCTGACCCGTGCTGCGTTGGATGCTCTTTGCAGTTATTCTTTTCCCGGTAATGTCCGCGAATTGATGAATATTTGCGAGCGATTAGTGGTCATGGCAGAGACCGATGTCGTTGATCTTGATGATCTGCCCGGACAGATTGGTGCTGTGTCGTCTTCCCCGGATTCACGGTCACACCTTCTTCCGCCAGGCTTGCCCCTGAAGGATGCTCTGGAAAGAGTAGAGAAGGAAATACTTACTCAGGCCCTGTGTGCTCATCAATCACAAATGGAAATCGCTGAGGTTCTGGGGGTTAATCAGTCGACGATTGCCAGAAAATTGAAAAAATATCGGCTTATCTCATAAATTATTAGTATTTGTGTTATGCGTTTATGCATAAAATTAAGATGGGCTATAGATTTTTCTCTGCTGTTGGGCGCCGGGCACCAGTCTTGAAATATTCCTTAATTTGATTCAACCTACTGAAAAACAACAACTTAAAATGGTAAAAAACAAACAAGAAAAGACTGTTTTGTCTGGCAGAACAGAGTTTGGCACCCTCTTTGCTCATGGTGTGTATAGCTGTTGATTTACGTTTGTTTCTTTCCCACCATCCCTTGAGAGGAGAATTATGAACCTTTTGAACAATGCCGTATTGTCTGTTCCTTATCCCCACAATGAGCCTGTACTGAGTTATGCCCCCGGCACTCCTGAGCGCAGCGGGATACAGAAAGCGCTGGCTGACTTGAAATCCAGACAGGTGGAGGTTCCACTGATTATTGGTGGCAAGGAAGTGCGCACTGGTGATCTGGCTAAAATCGCCTGTCCCCATGACCATTCGGTGACCCTCGGCCAGTACCACAAGGCCGGCCCCAAAGAGACCCAGATGGCTATCGATGCAGCCATGGCAGCTAAGCCGGCGTGGGAAGCATTGCGCTGGGAAGAGCGCGCTGCAATTTTTCTTAAAGCGGCAGAATTGCTCGCCGGCCCTTATCGTTTTCTGGTCAACGCGGCAACCATGCTCAATATCAGCAAGAGCCCTTATCAGGCCGAAATCGATTCCGCCTGTGAGTTGATCGACTTCTTACGCTTCAATGTCTATTTCGCTCAGCAGGTCTATGCTGATCAGCCCCTGCACTCCCCGCCGCCGATCTGGAACTATGTCCAGCATCGCCCGCTGGAAGGGTTTGTCTTTGCCATTGCGCCTTTTAACTTTACCGCTATTGCCGGTAACCTGCCGACATCGCCGGCAATCATGGGCAATACGGTGGTGTGGAAACCGGCTTCATCCGCGGTTTATGCGCCTTACTATTTTATGAAACTGCTGCAGGAAGCCGGCCTGCCTGATGGCGTTATTAATTTTGTTCCTGGTTCCGGTGCCAATGTCGGTGATACCTGCCTGAACAGCCCGGACTTTGCCGGTATCCACTTTACCGGCAGCACCGGCGTCTTCCAGGGGATGTGGAAACAGATCGGCAGCAATATTGCCGACAACCTTTACAAGAGTTATCCGCGTATTGTCGGTGAAACCGGCGGCAAAGACTTTATCTTTGCGCACAGTTCGGCGGATGTCGCTCCCTTGGCAACGGCTATTGTGCGGGGTGCCTTCGAATATCAGGGGCAGAAATGTTCTGCTGCTTCCCGCGCCTATATACCCCGCTCCCTGTGGGAGCCGGTAATGGCCGAGGTCAAGGCCCAGTGTAGCCGGATTAAAATGGGGGATGTCTGTGATTTTGGTACTTTTTTCAATGCTGTGATTGATCGTAACGCATTTAAAACGATCACTGGTTACATCGATTACGCCAGCGCCGCCCGCGATGCCGAGATCGTTATCGGAGGTTCCTACGATGACAGCAAGGGATTCTTTATTGAACCGACCGTCATTGTGACAACCAATCCTAAATTCAAAACCATGGAAGAAGAAATCTTCGGTCCGGTGATGACCATCTACTGCTACGAAGATGCTGATCTCGATGCCGCCTTGACCCTGTGTGACGAAACTTCGCCTTACAGTTTGACCGGAGCTGTCTTCGCCCAGGATCGGGTGGCGATCAGCAAAGTGATGAAAAAGCTGGAAAATGCCTCGGGCAACTTCTACATCAATGACAAACCCACCGGGGCGGTGGTTGGACAGCAGCCCTTTGGCGGTGCGCGTGCATCAGGAACCAACGACAAGGCCGGCAGTAAGCAGAACCTGATGCGCTGGGTGTCGGTTCGGGCGATTAAGGAGAACTTTGTGCCGCCTCGCAGTTTTGAGTACCCCTATATGGCAGCGGAATAATTTCCTTCCACTTGGAAATGGTATGAGTGTCCATCCTTATGTCAGGAAGGACACTCATTGATTAACCATCCCCTTTACAGCGATCAGGAACGACCTATGTCACTATTTAATTACGCTGTTGCCAGAACCATCATGCATGTACCCAAGCCGATTGTCAGTTATTTTGCCAAGGGCTACATTGCCGGCTCGACCTTGTCAGATGCTGTTCAGGTGACAAAAGATCTGAACCAGCAGGGAATGATGACGACCATCGATATTCTTGGTGAGTTTATCACCCGGTTTGATCAGGCGATTGAATTCAAAGATCAGGCATTGGAGATACTAAGAACCATCGATCGGGAAAAGCTTAACGGTAATCTGTCGATCAAGCCGACCCAGATGGGTTTATTGCTCGATCCTGAGGGTTGCTTTGAGTTAATCCATGAACTGGTCTGCGAAGCAAAAACATTTGGCAGTTTTGTGCGTATTGATATGGAAGATATTGGTACCACGGATGCGACCCTGGAAATGTTTGATAAGCTGCGGCGTGAATTTCCCGGCCATGTGGGAACGGTGCTCCAGTCCTATTTGCGGCGCACCCCCCAGGATATTGCTGATCATGCTGAAGGTTATCAGAACTATCGCCTCTGTAAGGGGATTTATGTCGAACCGCGTATCCATGCGTGGAAGAACCCCCAGGCCATCAATGGTAACTTTACCAACTGCCTTGAGCAGATGCTGGAACAGGGGGCCTATGCGGCGATAGCGACTCATGATGAATTTCTGGTATTTGAGGCAATGCATCTGGTGCGTAAAATGAACCTGTCCCCGGATAAATATGAGTTTCAGATGTTGCTTGGTGTTGATGAGGAATTACGCGAAATTATTCTTGCCGGTGGCCACCGCTTGCGAATTTACGTTCCTTACGGGCGCGACTGGTTACCCTATTCACGGCGTCGGCTAAAGGAAAATCCATCGATTGCTCAGCATGCGCTGAAACAGATGCTCGGTATAAACAAGCACTAAAGTCGACATTCTGTGTTATTCTAATTTTCCATTATTGGTTGTTGCAGGCAAGTTCAACATGGACCATCCCTTCGGGTATGGCCGGGCTTAACCGGACATGTTTGCAACGCAGTTGCAGGTCAACAATTTTTTAAATCAGGAGGATCAGATGAAAAAAATGCTTAAGTCATTGTTTGTAGTCTGCGTTGCTGTCGTGATGACGTCAACGCTGGCCAGTGCCGAAACCCTCAAGGTCGGGGTTCAGGCACCGATTACCGGTAGCTACGCTAACGAAGGGCAGGGAATCGATAATGGTACCCGCCTGCTCGCAAGTCAGATTAATGCTGCCGGTGGTGTTATGGGACGACAGATCGAAGTGATTACCTGTGATGATCAGGGAACGGCCATGGCCTCTGCTATCTGCGCCCGCGAGTTGGTTAATCGTGGTGTCAAGATGGTGATTGGCTCTTACACTTCAACCGCGGCAGAAGCTGCCCAGAAAATTTATTATGACGCCGGTGTATTACAAACGTCGGACGGTACCGCCGACAATCTGACCGAGAAGGGCTACTGGACTTTCCTGCGTAACTCCTTCCCGAACAGTGCCGAGGCCGAATTTGCCGCCGACTATATGGTCAATGTCAAAAAATACAAGCGTATTGTCGTCCTGTCGGATTTCTCCACTTATGCTGACGGTCTGGCAAACGCAACCGAGGCCGCGATTAAAAAACATGGCGGCAATGTGGTTTCTCGCGACAAAATCAAAGCCGATTCACAAAACTTCACTCCGGTTCTGACCAACATTAAATCCAAAAACCCTGATGTTATTTTCTTTGCCGGTTACTATTCAGATGGTGGCCAGCTGCGGTCACAACAGAAAGCATTAGGCCTTAACGCCGACTTTATTGGTGGCGACGCAAATGACAATCCTGATTTCGTTAAGTTGGCCGGCTCTGCCGCACAAGGGGCATACATTATCAATGTTCCCTCACCGGACGTTCTGCCTTACCCAATCGCCAAGAGCTTTATTTCTGATTACCAGACCCGCTATGGTGAAATGCCACCGTCGATCTGGGGACTGATGAATATCGATGGCATGCGCGCCATTATTCATGCCATGGAACAGAACAACAGCTTCGATACCAGGCAGGCAGCTGATTATCTGCACAATATGGAAGAACCTCTTCCCGGGATTACCGGCCCGATCGCTTTTGAAAAAGACGGAAATCGCAAGGGCGGAGCTTATGTCGTCAAGAAAATCCAGGCTGACGGCAGCTATTCACACGAGTATGTTCAGTAGTAGGGTTTAATCCCTCTGAGGGGGAGGCAGTACTGCTCCCCCTCTCTTTTTTAAACTTCGCACACTTCTACATGCCACTGCTTTTTAGACGCAAGGCAAGGACAGTAGCCTTCTCTTACATCTGATAAGCAGCTTGTTTACCAACCCCGGAGAAGGTTTTATGGACATTTTCCTGCAACAGCTTGCTAATGGTTTGACGATCGGCAGCATTTTCGCGCTGGTTGCTCTTGGCTATACCATGGTTTATGGCGTCATGCGGCTGATCAACTTTGCTCATGGCGATATGGTTGCTGCTTCGGCATTTGTCGGCCTGACGGTTTACACGCAGGTGATGGGACAAGCGACGTCGTTGTTTTCGGTCATTGTGATCTTCCTGCTGACAGCAAGTGTGATGGCGTGTGTCGGGGTTCTGCTGGAAAGGTTGGCCTACCGACCTTTAAGGGATGCCCCAAGACTTTCAGCTGTTGTATCTGCGTTGGGTGCTTCACTGGTGATACAGAATGGCATCATGCTGATCTGGGGCCCGCGCATGCAAATTTTCCCGGAATTGGTGCCACAGGTTTACTGGGATTTAGGTGGGGTCGTCATCAGCCTGATTCAGGTTATTATTCTCGCATTGTCTCTGGTTCTCATGGTGGGGCTGTACCTGTTTATTGAAAAAACGCGCATGGGTGCAGCGGTGCGGGCATCATCCATCGACCAGGACGCGGCGCGCTTGATGGGGATCAACGTTAACAGCGTTATTGCCCTGATCTTCATCATCGGCTCATCTCTTGGGGCAATTGGTGGCCTGTTTATTGGCATGTACTACCGCGGTATCACCTTTAATATGGGCTGGCAGTACGGCCTTTATGCTTTTATCGCTGCCATTATTGGCGGTATCGGTAATATTCCCGGGGCCATGATGGGCGGGATGTTGCTCGGTTTGTTTAATGCTTTTATCGCCGGTTATATTTCCAGTACCTGGGCCGATGCGTTCACCTTCATCCTGTTAATTCTTATTTTGATTGTCCGCCCGACCGGTATCCTCGGTGAGCGGGTTGCGGAGAAAGTCTGATGAAAGCGCTACAGAGATTCAGCTACCCGATCTTCTTCGTCATTATGGCCCTTATACCGCACCTCCTTAACCCCCGTTGGCAAGCCGTATCGATCACCTTTCTGATCTTTGCTGTGGTGGCTCTTTCGCAGGATATTATCCTCGGTAAGAGCGGCATGTTCAACATGGGGCAGGCCCTCTTTTTCGGTATGGGAGCTTACACCACGGCAATTCTCAACAGCCACTTCGGCTGGCCGATTATTGCCACTATTCCCATGGCGATCCTGATTCCGGCGCTGTTTGGTGTTGTCCTGGCTGGGCCCATTGTTCACTTGCGTGGTGATTATCTGCTGGTTGTGACTATTGGTTTCAACATTGTTTTTGTCCAGGTTCTGCAGAACAACCTGGGCGGCTTAACCGGGGGTCCTAATGGAATTTTTGGCCTGGGCTCACTGAGTATCTTCGGCCTGAATCTGACCAGTCAGGTCGCGGTGTATTATTTTGCGTTTATCGTTTTCTTGCTGACGCTTTGGATCATGCACAATCTGGAAAAAAGCAAAGCCGGTCGAGCTTTGCACTATTTGCGCGAGGATCAGCTAGCCGCCGAGAGCATTGGTATTAACACCCGCAGTTACAAAATTTTTGCCTTTGGACTCGGTGCCGGCATCGCCGGCCTGGCTGGAACGGTATTTGCTGTGCAGTATTCGGCTGTCAGCCCTGAAGCCTTTGAGTTCATCCAGTCGGTGTTGTTTTTCAGTATCGTGTTGGTCGGAGGATCTTCGGTTCCAGGAATTCTGCTCGGGGTCTTTGTGATGTTTGTGCTGCCGGAAATTTTCCGTGAATTTGCCACCTGGCGCTACTTTATCTTTGGTTTCGCCATGATCCTCTCGATGATTCTGCGTCCACGTGGTATCTGGCCGGCAACCTTTGGAAAAATCCCAAAATTCTTGATCAAGGAATCGAAACATGGCGCATAATGAACTGATTCTTACCAATGTAACCAAGCGTTTTGGTGGCTTGACCGCTGTTGACGCGTTGACGATGACGGTTGAGCCGGGACAGATCTATGGCGTTATCGGACCCAACGGAGCGGGAAAAACCACGGTTTTTAACTGCATTACCGGCATTTATAAATCAGAGGAAGGATCGGTCAGCTGGCGCGGCGAAGAAATTCGTGGCCTGACGCCCTACCAGATCGTTGATCGGGGGATCGTCCGAACCTTTCAGACCATTCGCTTGTTCAGCCAGATGTCGGTAGCCGAAAATATCATGAGTGGTCGCCATATCAAGAGCACGCAGAAGTGGTGGCACGGGATCATACCGACCCCCGGCTCACGCCGCGATGAAAAAGAAAACTGGCTTAAAGTCGGTGAGCTGCTTGAGTTTTTTAATCTGGAAGAATTCGCTGCCATTCCAACGGCATCTTTATCGTATGGCCATCAGCGCCGGGTGGAGATGGCACGGGCCATGGCCGTTGATCCTACCCTGCTGATTCTGGATGAACCGGCCGCCGGGTTGAATGACAAGGAAACCAGTGAGTTACTGGAA
The DNA here is from genome assembly GCA_018399135.1 of Deltaproteobacteria bacterium. Taxonomy (GTDB): domain Bacteria; phylum Desulfobacterota; class Desulfuromonadia; order Desulfuromonadales; family Geopsychrobacteraceae; genus Pelovirga. Next base: position 22,655 of record JAGYPB010000003.1, read on the forward strand.
GTCATATTTAAAATACGCGAACAGGGGGTGACAGTCCTACTGATTGAGCACGACATGGATCTGGTGATGAAGGTGACCGATTATCTGACTGTACTGAATTTCGGCAAGAAAATCGCAGAGGGCACACCCGATGAAATTCAGAAAAATCCGCTGGTGATTGAAGCTTATCTGGGAAGTGAGGACGATGACGATGAGTAGCGAGGTGCTGTTCACAATCGAGGATCTGGAAGTCTCCTATGGCAGCATTGCCGCTCTTAAGGGGGTTTCGTTGCAGGTGCATAAAGGTGAAATCGTCACCATTCTTGGAGCCAACGGTGCCGGTAAAACGACCACCATGCGCACCATCAGTCAGTTGCTTAAGGCCAAGTCAGGGTCAATTCGTTTCAAGGGAGAGGAACTGACAAAAATGCCGGCCCATAAAGTGGTTAAGCTCGGGATCAGTCATTCACCTGAGGGGCGCCGCGTTTTTGGTGTATTGACGGTCGAAGAGAACCTGTTATTGGGGGCTTACACCCAGAGCAAGGTCAATACCAAAACATTGCGATGGGTTTATGAGATGTTTCCCCGCCTTGAAGAGCGCCGCAAGCAGCTGGCCGGTACCTTGTCCGGCGGTGAGCAGCAGATGCTTGCAATCGGCCGATCTTTGATGAGTGATCCGGAAATGTTGTTGTTGGATGAACCCTCCTTAGGGATCGCTCCGATTCTGGTTAAGGCCATCTTTGAGCAGATAAAAGAAATTTCGCGTCAAGGGGTGACGGTTCTGCTGGTTGAACAGAATGCCAAGGCGGCGCTGAAGCTTGCTGATCGTGGATACGTGCTTGATGTCGGACGGATCGCACTGGAAGGTACCTCTGCAGAGCTGCTGGCATCGGATAAAGTTCAGGAAGCCTATCTGGGAAAAAAACACGAATGATGTATGCCACAGGTACCGGTAATGACCAAGGAGCAACACGATGAATCTGAAGGATATACTTGTCCATATTGATGATCGCCCGACCTGTGTCTCGCGGGTGGAGGCTGCAGTGCAACTGGCCCGCCAACAGGGTTCTCATCTGACCGGAATTTTTATTATTTCACAGTTGTATTTCTCCCATCATCGCTCCGAATTTGTCGCCCGGGCAGAAGCAGCGCGAAAGAAATTTGAAGAGCAGGCGGCAAAGGCACAGGTTTCGACCGAGTGGATTCTGGTCGATTGTCAGACCAGCCGCATTGATTTGATCAATGCCCTGAACCTCCATGCTCACTATCATGATCTACTGGTGATCAGCCAGACTGATAGCTCGGCCGATGAGCAGGGTGTCCCGGATAATCTTCCTGAAAAGGCGGTGCTGGGCAGTGGTCGGCCGGTGTTGATTGTCCCCTACGCCGGTCGTTACAACCACGATTACAAACAGATCCTCATGGCCTGGCGTGGCGGGCCTGAATCCTGCCGGGCATTGCACGATTCCATGCCGATTCAGCGGGTGGCAGATCATATCCGGGTGGTGACGGTTCACGGACCGGGCGGAGATGAAGCTTACCAGGCTCATACTGCTGATATCAGTCAGCATATGTCTCGTTACGAGTTGCCCCTGTCCTGCGAAAAAAGGGTTAGTGGTGATTTGAGTATCGGCGATCTGCTGTTAAATATGTCAGCTGATTATGGTGTTGATCTGCTGGTGATGGGGGCAACCTCCCAGACACGCCGTGGTCAGCAGACGCTGGGTGAGACCGGACGTCACCTGCTGAAATGTATGACGTTGCCGGTGCTGATGTCCCATTAACGATGGTGTCGCAAAAACTCGCCAATGGCTGAGTTGCTGCGCCTATCCACCGCTACGACGTACATAAATACCCCACATTGCTCAATAATCGCGCGCCATGCATGTGGCGCCTTTTGCTTAGCCATCGACATTGATACTTTTGCGAAAGCATCACTAATGGTTAATCCCTCTCTGCAGGAACTGACCCGTGAGCTTGATGCGATCATCGACTCTTCCTCCGATGGTCTGTTCGTCTGTGATGCCGGCGGGCGGATTTTGCGAGTTAATCCCGCTTCAGCACGCATCAATAATGCCACCCCCGAGCAGCTTGAAGGGCGCGATTATCTTGAGGTTGCCAATGAAGGACTGGTATTGCTTCCTTCCGCAGCCCTGGAAGCCATCAAAGCCAAAGCCCAAGTCAGTCTGTTACAGCAGAGCCGTACCGGGCGTAAACTGATTTCTACTGCAACACCGGTTTTTGATGATCATCAACAACTGATTCGGGTGGTGGTCAGTGAACGCGATGTTACCGAGATTGAGCGGCTCAAACGTGATCTGGAAGACCAGCAGGAACTGGGTAACCAGTTTCGTCGGCAGCTATCCCAGTTGCAGCGTGAGCAGTTAAATGGCCGGGACGTTATCGCCGAGAGTCCGTTGATGGCGGCGACCCTTAAGCAGATCCGGCGTTTGAGTCAGGTCGATTCAACGGTGCTGCTTCTGGGTGAGTCGGGGGTTGGTAAGGGCTTGATTGCCGATCTTATTCACGTCGGCTCTCATCGTGCCCAGCAACCGATGATCAGGCTCAATTGTGGGGCGATTCCGGAATCCCTGATTGAGGCAGAGCTGTTCGGCTACGAGCGCGGGGCCTTTACCGGGGCGGTTGCCAATAAACCGGGTCAGCTCGAGTTGGCTGACAAGGGGACGGTGTTTCTTGATGAAATTGCTGAATTGCCATTGTCAGCTCAGGTCAAATTATTGCGCTTTATGGAGGATGGCCGGTTAACCCGCCTTGGTGCCACCAAAGAACGGCAGATTGATGTGCGGATCATTGCGGCAACTAACCGTGATCTGAAGCAACGGGTCGATAACGGACTGTTCCGTGAGGATCTTTATTATCGCCTCAGCGTCATCCCTGTGCATATTCCCCCATTGCGCCGGCGGCAGGAGTGTGTGGTGCCGTTATTGAACTCCTACCTCCATTATTTTGCTGAGCGTGACGGGGTGCAGCGACAGTTGACCCCGGCAGTTCTCGATCTGCTCTGTGCTTATGGGTGGCCTGGGAATGTGCGTGAATTGATGAATCTGTGTGAGCGTCTGGTGGTCATGTCCGAGGGGCCACTGATTGATGTCAATCATCTGCCTGTGGCGATTTTATCCAATAGCACAACCAACAGTGAAATCTCAACCCAGTGGCCGTCGCCAATGACCATGGCGCAGATTCTGGCCAGTGTTGAACGAGAAATTCTTCACCAGGCCCATAAACGTTACGGCAGACAGTGTCTGATTGCCGAAAAGCTGGGAATGAGTCAGCCCACGGTAGCGCGTAAATTGCGCCACTATGGGATTGGTAAGTTTTTAGGTGAATAAGCCCGGGATCATAGCTCCTGATCGCTGCGTATCCGCAGGTACGAGGGGAATTTTGGAATTCCTGACTGATAGTAGCCATGGTGCTTGTAGTTGATGACTGTGTTGATAGCGGGCGGGTTGTCGCGATCCGTGTCGCTTAAGCCACTTCCGATTCGGAATTCCGTGCCATCAGCGGCTCTGACCAGCAGGGCCCCCAATCTTCCGCTGTTGCGACCTTTGCCGGGCAGGTGAGCAATCACCGTTGCTTCGGCATCATGGAAGTTTTTTGCCTTGAGGATATGGGGACGGCGCCCCGCCTGATAGAGGGCATCCGGATCGCGGATAATCAGCCCTTCACCACCCAGAGCTTCAATGCGCTTCAACTCCTGATCCAGGTGCGCGTGGTTTTCTACCGGAATCTGTTCAACAACAAAGGCATTAGGCGAGGGAGATTTTGTAAACCAAATAACGGCGGCTGTGATCCGCTTGCGAAATGGTCCTGGTGTCGCTGGAACGTCAAAGACAGCAAACTGAAGTTGCAGCCAGCCGGCGTGCGGTTGCTGGTGCATGACGATGGATGCCGTCTGTTCAAAGGTGCCACGACCGCCCCACAGCTCCCCCTCCAGGGGAAAGGGTGGCAGGTCGGCGGTAAATTCCGGTGGCGCAGCCAGGCGGTTCCCATTTTTACTATACAACTGTGAACCGTCCCAGTAACCACGAATACCGTCAAGCTTTTCACTCATCCACCAGCCATCAACTGCCGTTTGCGTGGTGTAGGTCTGCGGCAACATCGGTTCGAAGGCCACAGCGGGAGTGAAGATAAGGGTCAGCAGAGACAGACATAACAAGCTTGTGGACGTGATAATTTTTGACATGTTCCCCCTCCATGTATAAAAACTGCTCAAATAGTCGGTATGATTTGGCTATTACCTGATCCCTCGATCCTGTAAATGTTCTTTCAGCGGCGGAGATTGCCGCAGTCGGCCGAAATCCAGCGGGCTTTCTGGTTGACGTTGAACTCTTCCGGCTTTCCGTCCATCTCAGTGTGAATGACGGCGTTGCCGCTGTACTCTTTGGGATTAACGATGGTGACATTGCCCTCGCCGCGGGAAGGCGGGTCGCCGGCGCAGGCGAAGCGGATATGAATGCGGTCGCCACTGCGTTCGACGATCTCCTGGGTGCAGTTTTCATCGGCCAGATGAAGTTTATTATCGGCGATGTCTGCGGCGGTGATGCAGAGGCGGAAGCTGGTTTCGTCCTTGCCGAAGTTCACCCCTTGAGCGGCCATCATCTGTTCCATCATTTGCCGTTGTGCCGGGGGTAACGCGTCCAGTTGCTGACGCGCCTGGCGCATGGCCTCTTCCATCTGACCGCTTTGGCTGGTCATCTGTATGCGATGCTCCCACAGTCCCGGTTCAATGTTTAACGGTTGCGCGACAGCCTGATGGGCGCTAAATGCAGCGATCAGGACGAACAGCAGGATCAGTTTATGTTTCATGGTCACCTCCTTGAAGATTTTGCCCCGTCAGCTTGCGAACACAGGATATTATCCTAGATTACATAGTTTTTCCTGGCGCAGGAGCCGATTTTATGACGAACGATATTTCCCTCTATCAGCACATTTATACCCTGGTAAAGCAGATTCCACAAGGCCAGGTGGCCAGCTATGGTTCTCTGGCTGGTGTGGCCGGGACTACAGCGCGGGTGGTCGGTTTTGCCCTGGCGGTCTTGCCCGAGCAGAGTGCTGTGCCCTGGCAACGGGTCATCAACAGTCAGGGGGCCGGATCAGCGCCAGAAAGGACAGCGACCGGGCAAAGGTACAACGGGCGTTGCTGGAAGCCGAAGGTTTGTTTTGATGCGTCCAGCAAGGTTGATTCAGTCTGCTTTCGTTAACCGTATATTGTTCAGATTCGCAGGGCATGTTTCTACTGCCAGCAGCACTTCCCTTGCGTTGCAGACCGCCGCGATAGCCGCCGATGAGCCGTCCCCCGCAGCACACGATGACGGGAATCAGATAACAGATCGGATTCTGGCCGATGGCCTGACCGACGCGCGAGAACAGCGGTCCGGTTGGCCGATTTTCTCAACAATCTGGCGATAAGCGGCAGGCAGCCAGGGCGGAATGTGCGGCAGCGCCTGCCAGACGCGAGCTGAAATTCGTGCCATGCAGATGCAATATCAGGGGATTGTCTGGTTCATTCAGCATGGGTGCAAAGATCTTTTTGACGATGTTTGCTGTTGCGTCACTGTCTTCAGTGAGCTGCGCGTTGAGCCAGTCTTTATGCAATTGTTTCAGGGTGCTGATGCCGTCATCATCAAAAATCCAGCCGGCAGATGCCCCTTGAGGTTACGCCAATCAGGGCCGTCGAAAGGGGGTCGGGTGCACCTGTAGCGCAGGTGCAGGTTCTCTCCTTTGCTACGAACTTCACCAGGGGTGACCACCGCCTCGACGGCAACCAGCAGATCGTGGAGACGACTCGGGCTACTTAGGCCGCTGGCGAAAGGTTTCCAGAATCGATGCCGACTGATCCAGCAGCTGTCGACGCTTGCTGCTGGTGAGAGATGTTGCAGATAGCGTTTGGGGCTGATGCCATATAGCGTCGGAACAAGCGCTGGCAAGAAGGTAGCCAGGGCTCAACGAAACAAGCGGCAAATCTGTCCAGTGGCGGTTGCCGATCGGTGTTTGTTTGGTGAATGGGTGATGATGTCGATCATGCGCTGATAGTCGCTTGGCATCTGGCTGATCTCCTTTTGGTTAATACGCTAGCACTGGTGGAGGATACTGCCAATCCGGTGTCATTTTACCGTCGTAGTGACTTTTTCTCTTGCAACTTTTTTTTTTGATTCGGGTATCTAGATGGCCTCGGGCGCAGCACATTTCCACATTGATAAGTCTACGTCCCTATCGTCTAGCCTGGCCCAGGACACCGCCCTTTCACGGCGGCAGAAGTGCGCCAAAAAACACCACACAAATACCAGATAAAGAAAATCTGCATCAAATGTCACATGCAAGCTACCTCTGACATGCAGCCCATGGGAGTAACCGGGGCGATGCTATGCTTTTGCAGTCCAAAAAATGCTACAACGCAAATAGCTCCGTTTAAAGTGCCGTTGACCTCTTTACTAAAAGCACATATGATTACACATATACTTTTGTGTTGGTTGTGGAGGTTTTCCATGGGACAGGTCACAATTTATTTGGATGATGAGATCGAAGCTAAAATGCGCGCGGCTGCACAGTCTCAAAATCTTTCTCAAAGCAAGTGGGTCGCTCAATTGATTAAAGAAAAAACCTTGGATCAGTGGCCGGAGTCAGTCGTCAGACTTGCCGGCACATGGGATGACATGATTATGGCAGAAGAGATCAGGTCATCCTCTGGCGCTGATACCATCAGGGAGAAATTGTGATGTATGTTCTTGACACCAATACATTGATTTATTTTTTTAAAGGTGTCGGGAATGTTGCAAAAAATCTGCTCAACCATTCCCCAAGGGAGATTGGAATACCAAGCATTGTTTTGTTTGAACTTGAGGTCGGTATCGCTAAATCCAGCGCACCTGACAAAAGAATGAAACAGCTTGAGGAAATTATTTCAATCGTCAGCATCCTTGATTTTACCGCAAAAGAGGCCAAGGTCGCTGCTGCCATCCGTGCCCAACTCGAAAAAGCGGGGACACCAATTGGCCCCTTCGATACTCTGATCGGGGCTACTGCCCTGGCCAACCAGTCCACACTGGTGACCCACAACATAAAAGAATTCAGTCGGATAAATAAGCTGCCAATTGAAGACTGGTATCAGTAGATGGTAATAAACGGGGGGCATGATAAACTGGGGACATAATACCGATTATCTCCATAATCGGTATTATGTCCCCAGTTTATCCCGTTTATCGTCCTATGCCCCCGTCCAAGGATCGAATGTTGACTAATCAACCTTCACAACTTGTAGAAATCTTTTCCGATGGTGCCTGCTCCGGCAATCCCGGCCCCGGTGGCTACGGAACCATTTTGCGCTTTGGTAACCACGAGAAGGAACTATCGGGTTTCGCTGAGTTGACCACTAATAACCGGATGGAGTTGCTCGGGGCAATCGTTGGCCTTGAAGCCTTGAAACGCCCCTGCCGCATCCGTCTGACGACCGATTCCCAATATCTGATCAAAGGGGTGACCGAATGGTCTGCCGGGTGGCGGCGCAACGGCTGGCGCAACTCCAGGAAGGAGGAGGTAGCCAACCGCGATCTGTGGGAACGTCTGCTTGAGCTGGTAACAATCCATGATATTGAATGGGTCTGGGTCAAGGGGCACGCCGGCCATGCGGAAAATGAGCGTTGTGATGAGTTGGCGCGGCGCGAGATTGTAAAAGCGGCGAACGGCGTGTCTTGATCGGCAGGGTAAAAAAAGTACAACTTTTTAACACACGACTTCTCTGATTGATGACAGATGTGGTAGTATCCGTCGCGTGTTCATTCATGACGGTCTTTAGATAAGAGCTTTCCCCTTTGCTGGAGATATCATGTCCCTTCCAGATGCAGGCACTGTTTCACCACCGGTGACCCCGGCAGGGGTCGAAGGCTTTATTTCCTTCGCCCTTTACAGTGTTATTGCTGTAAGTTTGATTCTGCTGTTGATGTTCCTTGCCTGGTTTCTCGGGCAGCGCACCACCTCCGCTGAAAAAAATGCTCCTTACGAATCCGCCGTTGATCCGATTGGTGACGCGCGCTTAAGTGGTCCGGTACCTTTTTATCTGGTCGCCATCTTTTTTATCATTTTCGATCTGGAAGCCGTGTTCATCGTGTCCTGGGCCGTCGCCTATGATCTGCTGGGGTGGAACGGCTTCTGGCAGATTTCCTTTTTTATCGTCAATCTTTTCCTGGGGCTGGTGTATCTGTGGAAGATGGGTGCACTGGACTGGGGCGTACAGCCCGCACGTAATCGGCGCAGGAGATCTTCATGAGTGAAAAACTGCCACAGGGGGTATTGCTCACCCGTGCCGATGACCTGATCAATTGGGGGCGCAAAAACAGCCTCTGGCCGATGTTTTTCGGTCTGTCCTGTTGTTTTGTCGAGATGATGACGAGCATGACCCCGCGTTTTGACCTGGCGCGCTTCGGCGCGGAAGTGCTGCGTGGAACGCCGCGCGAGTCGGATGTGATGATTATCTCCGGCACCCCGTTCAAGAAGATGGGTGCTTCCATCCTGCGGGTCTATGAGCAGATGCCCAACCCCAAATGGGTTATTGCCATGGGCAGTTGCGCCAACTCCGGTGGCATGTACGATGTTTACAGTGTCATCCAGGGGGTCAACCAGATTCTGCCGGTGGATGTCTATATCCCCGGTTGCCCGCCCCGCCCCGAGGCTTTTTTGCAGGGGATTATCGAACTGCAAAAAAAGATTGTCGCCGAAGAGCAGCCGGCACGTAAGGTTTTTGGTATGGCGGGCGGCAGTGAAGGAACAACGGTACCGCCGCTGGTCGATGGCGTCACCAAGAGCCGCGACCCGCGCGGGCCGGGCTATGGCAACACCCCGCTGCGTGGAACCGTGCAGCAGCCACCCGCATTCCCCCACAACCGTACCGCCAACAGCTGGCGGCCGCCGCAGCCCAAACAGGAGTTTCCGCCTTCAGCTGAGGCTGTCTATCGTGACGTACAGGAACGCTTCAAGGGGGAGGTGACGATTGATCCGTTAGCGGCTGATATGCCGGTGCTGATCTGTCCGGTGGCGCGGATTCGTGAGCTGCTTTACTTTCTCAAGCATGAAGCGGTGATCAAGTATCAGCGCCTGGAAGATCTGACCGCTATTGATGAACGTCTGCGGCGCCAACCCTGCGATCATCAATTTACCCTGGTCTATCACTTGCTCAACTTTAGCGATCCCGGTTACCTGCGGATCAAGGTGCCACTGACGGGTGAATACCCACAGGTACCAACGATCACCGAAATCTGGCCGTCGGCTGGTTGGTACGAACGCGAAGTTTTTGATATGTTTGGCATCACGTTTCCCGGTCATAAGGATCTGCGGCGGATTCTGATGCCGGCCACCTGGGAAGGTCATCCCTTGCGTAAGGAGCACCCGTCGCGCGCCACCGACATGCCTCCTTTTACCGTTGATACTGCCATGGACTATATTCCAGTGGCGGCAGACAAGCTTGTTCCTCTGCCTGGAGCCGATGACGGCAGCATGGTGTTGAATCTCGGGCCACATCACCCTGGTACCCATGGCGTATTGCGTGTGGTGCTGCGGATGCAGGGGGAAGAATTGACCGATATCGATGTCGATCTCGGTTACCACCACCGGGGCGCTGAAAAGATCGGCGAGCGCCAGCACTGGGCACAGTTTATTCCCTACACCGACCGTATCGATTACCTCTCCGGGGTGCAGAACAACCTGGCCTATCTGCATTCCCTTGAAACCCTGCTCGGGGTCTCGGTGCCGCAGCGCGCTGATTATGCCCGGGTGATGTTGTGTGAGCTGTTCCGTCTGGCCAGTCATCTGGTCTGGCTCGGCACCTATGCTCACGATGTCGGGGCCATGACCCCGGTCTTCTACTGTTTCGACTCGCGCGAAAAGATATTTGATATCGTTGAGATGATCACCGGCGGGCGCATGCATCCGTCCTGGCTACGCATCGGTGGCCTGCCCCTGGACCTGCCGGAAGGCTGGAAACAGAAGGTTGACACTTTTACCAGCGATTTTGACAAACGCATCAATGAGCTCGACAGCATGCTCACCGACGGCCCGGTGTTCCGTGCCCGGAGTGAAGGCGTCGGCATTGTCAACCTGGATGAGGCCCTCGACTGGGGTTTCTCCGGCCCTAACCTGCGTGCCAGTGGCTCCAGCTGGGACTTGCGCCGCACGATGCCCTACAGTGCCTACAATGACTTTGATTTTGATGTGGTCAGTTTCACTGGCGGTGATTGCTTTGATCGCTACCGCGTGCGCCTGGAGGAGCTGCGCCAGTCGTTGCGGATTGTCAAGCAGGCGGCCGAACGCATGCCGGGCGGGCGCTGGATGACCGATGATTACCGCTATACCTACCCGCAGCGCGGCGATGGCCTGCACGATATCGAAAGCCTGATTCATCACTTTGTCAATGTGTCGAGCGGTCCGGTTGCACCCTTGGGCGAAGTTTATCGAGCGACGGAGTCGAGCAAAGGGGAGTGTGGTTATTACCTGGTCAGTGATGGTGGCAGCAGTGCCTACCGCTGCCGTATCCGCACCCCATCCTTCGCCCACATGCAGGCGTTCTCGTGGATCTGCAAAGGGAGTATGCTGGCGGATATGATTGCGGTGATGGGATCGATTGATTTTATATTGGCAGATCTTGATCGTTAAGGGGCGTTATGAAAGCGATTGAATCACAGACCACCAGCCATCTGCTCGATCAGAACACTCTGGCGGAATTTATCCGTCATGCCGGTGAGATAGAGCATCCGCGTGAGATGATCATCGACGTGCTGCGTGCCATTCAGCTGCATCATGGCTGGGTACCGGATGAAGGGGTCGAGTTGACGGCCTCGATCCTTGGCCTGACTCCGGTTGAGGTCGAAGAGATTGCCACCTTTTATGACAAGATCTTCCGCCGCCCGGTTGGGTCGTTTAATCATCCATCTGTGGCGTTCTGTCTGTTGCTGAGCCAGGGCCGAAAAGAAGATTGCTGTTTATCTGCAGAAGGCCCTGAGCATTGAATTTGGTCAGACGACGGAAGATGGACTTTTTACGCTGCTGCCGTCCTGTTGTCTTGGGTGCTGTGGTATCGCCCCGGCAGTGATGGTCAAGCAACAATTCTACGGGCCTCTGACCCCGGAAAAGGTCGATGAACTGATTGCCACGCTGCGTCTGGAGGGGTCGGTATGAGTCAGACTACGCAGCTGTTATTTAAAAATCGGGTTCCCGGAAACACTGCTTTTATCAAGGAATTCAGCGCTAATGGTGGTTATCAGGGGCTGAAGACCGCTATGCAGACCATGACTCCTCTCGAAATCCGCGATTTGGTCAAGGCGTCGGCTTTGCGCGGGCGCGGCGGCGCCGGGTTCCCCACTGGAGTGAAATGGGGCTTTTTCCCTGCAGATAAGCCGGGGATCAAATATCTGGTGTGTAACTGCGACGAAATGGAACCGGGTACCTATAAAGATGGCGTCCTGTTACAGGCAGATCCTCACCAGTTGATCGAGGGGATGATCCTTTCGGCCTTTGCCCTGCAGACCCAGGTGGGTTATATCTTCATCCGCTATGCCTATGAAAAACAGGCAGAAAATTTGCGCCGCGCTATTGCTGAAGCGACGCAAGCCGGCTACCTTGGCAAAAATATTCTCGGTAGCGGTTTTGATTTTGAACTTCATGTCCACGGCAGCGCCGGACGTTATATCCTTGGCGAGGAAACCGCCCTGCTTAATGGTCTTGAGGGGATTCGCCCCAATCCGCGTTTAAAACCCCCCTTCCCGGCGGTGCGCGGGCTCTTTGGTCAGCCGACGACGGTTAATAACGTCGAAACCCTTGCCAACATTCCCCATATCGTTACCGGCGGGGCCCAGTGGTTCAAGGATCTGGCCTTGACTACCGATGGCTCGGGGACGAAATTGTTTGGACTGTCGGGGCATCTCAATCGCACCGAGTGTTTTGAATTGCCGGTGGGGATCAGTCTGCGTGAAGTGGTTGAAACCTATGGTCAGGGGATGTGGAAAAACAAGCAATTCAAGGCGTGTCTGCCCGGTGGTGCCTCGACCCCGTATCTGACCCGTGAGCATATGGATGTTGCCCTTGATTTTGCCTCGCTGGAAAAGGTCGGTAGCCGTTTCGGTACGGCCGGGGTGACAGCCTTTGATGAAGATACCTGCATGGTCGCCGTAACCCTTAACCTGATCCGCTTTTTTGCCCGTGAGAGTTGTGGCTGGTGTACCCCATGCCGAGATGGATTGACGATGGTGCGCTGGATCCTGGAAATGTTTGAATCCGGCAAGGGGACGATTGAACATCTGGAGATGCTTAAAGACCAGCTGAAAAATATCTCCGGCAAGAGCTTCTGTGCCCTGGCAGAAGGGGCGATGGGGCCGGTTGCCGGTCTGCTGACCCATTTTGAGCAGGAAATTGTTGACCACATTGAGCGCGGACGCTGTCCGTTCAGCAAGTAAGAAGTTGACTATGCCGACATTGACCATCGACAACCAGACGATTAGCGTTCCCGAAGGGAAGACCATCCTTGAGGCTGCTGAGGCTCTCGGCATCATGGTTCCCCATTTCTGTTATCACAAGGAGTTAGGTGCCGTTGGAGCATGCCGTATGTGTGCCGTGACGGTTCACACCGGCCCTATGCCCGGCCTGAAAATGGCCTGCCTGATTGCGGTTGAAGAGGGGATGGTGGTCACCACCGGCGATGATGCGTCAGCGACCTTTCGTGAGCGCGTCGGAGAATGGCTGATGCTCAATCACCCCCACGATTGTCCGGTCTGTGATGAGGGCGGCGAATGTCAACTGCAGGAGATGACCATCTCCAGTGGCCACGGCATCCGTCGCTATCAGGGGGGAAAGGGCACTTATACCAATCAGGATCTTGGCCCTTTCATTGCCCAGGAAATGAACCGTTGCATCCAGTGTTATCGTTGTGCGCGTACCTACAAAGATTACTGTGGCGGGCGTGATTTTGGCGTCATGGGTTCACGTAACCGGGTCTTTTTTGGACGCTTCAAGGAGGGGATGCTGGAAAGTGATTTTTCCGGCAATCTGGTTGATCTGTGCCCAACCGGGGTTTTTACTGATCGCACCTTCCGCTTTAAATCTCGAGCATGGGATCTGGAGCAGGCTGATTCCGTTTGCCCACACTGTGGCGTTGGCTGTGCGACTGTTCCTGGTGGCCGGCTGCGTGAACTGCAACGGGTACAAAGTGGTGATAACTCGCTGGTTAATGCGACCTTTATCTGTGATCGTGGTCGTTTTGGCAGTGGCTACGCCAATCACCCCGAGCGCCCACGTCAGGCGCGGCAGGGGGATCAGCCTATCAGCGTGGGCGCTGCTCTGACAACCCTTGAAACGCAGATCCGTGCTGCGATAAAGCACCATGGGCCGGAAGCAGTGCTGCTGGTTGGCTCTGATCGGGCTTCATTGGAAACTAACTGGCTGTTGCAGCGCACTGCCAAACATTTTGGCTGCCGTGTACCGGTTCTTAATGCCCATCATCATCGTCACCAGACCGCGCAGATGGCGGCTTTCGATTTTTCTGATCAGCTGGCCTCATTGCAGGATATTCGTACCAGCGATCTCGTGCTGGTCTGCGGGGTTGATCCCCTTGCTGAAGCGCCCCTTCTGGCGCTGGCCCTGCGCCAGGCGGTACGCAAAGGTGGCCGGGTGGTGGTGTATGACCCGCGTCCGGTCGAACTGCCCTGTGACTATGATCAGGTAGCTATTGCACCGCTGGCATTACAGGAATTGCTCGCTGATAGTGGTGCCGAAGGGCGCCATCTGCGTGATCTGATCGGGCAGGCAAAAGCCCCGATCATTGTTGCCGGTGCCGACCTGTTGGGGCCCGTCGGGTTTCAGAAAGTCCGGAAATGGGCTGAAAAGTCTTCGAATGCAGAACGTCCTTGTCTGATGTATCCGGTGCTGGCTGGAGCTAACAGCTTTGGTACGGCATTGCTGAGTCTGCCGGAGCAGGATGATCTGTTGACCCGACTTGACAGTGGCAAGGTGAAGATGCTGATTTGCGTGGAAACAGATCCCCTGCTTGAAGCTCCCGACGGCGAGCGTTTTGCTGCAGCGCTGACTCGTCTTGAGCAGTTGGTTGTACTTGACTATTTGCCGACATCATTGAGTACGCACGCCAATCTGTTTGTCCCGACCTGTCCTCCGGTCGAAGACAGTGGAACCTTTATCAATAATGAAGGGCGTTTGCGCCGCTTTCAGCAGGTGATCAAGCCGGGGCAGAGCCTCGCTGTGGGTGAACATCCGTCGCGTGAATTTTCCCTTGATACCCCTGGCAGTGATCCGCAACCGGCAGCCTTGTTATTGCAGCGCCTGATCGGACGGGAGCTGCCCCTGGCAGAACTGCATCGGCAGCTGGTGCTTGAGCAGCCCCGGCTGGCAGCACTCACCAAACTTAAAGCGGGGGAGGCCGGGTCACGGGTGACCCCCGCCGTAGCTCGTCCGCAATTTATTGATCAACTGCCTGAACAACCGGTGCAGACCCTTGAACTGGTGGTGTCACCAGCGCGTTATGGAGGAGATCTGTTCAGCCGTTATGCACCTAAACTGGAGCCCCGCAAACGACTGCCATGCTTCTATCTGCATCCAGATGAACTACAGAAACATGGGTTGAAAGACGGTGATAACGCCGTTGTCGAGACCGACTTCGGCAGTTTCAGATTGTCGGTATGCAGTCAACCCGGCATGGCTGCAGGTTGTGTTCTGGTTGAAAGCAGCGCGGCTTTCCCCCAGTTAATTCCGGGTGCGGGCTTTAGCTACTGTGTTATTAGCCCGGGAGGTGCCAATGAATGAAATGCTGGTGACCCTGGCTCTGATTCTGGGAAAACTACTGTTCATTTTTGGTGTTGTTCTGTTCATGGCGGCCTATCTGGTGCTGGCGGAACGCAAGATTTTGGGGCGTATGCAGCTGCGCTATGGCCCCAACCGGGTTGGCCCTTTTGGGTTGATGCAACCGCTAGCGGATGTCATCAAGTTGTTGACCAAGGAGGATTTTGTCCCGGCACGAGCCGACAAGTGGTTGTTTTTGATTGCGCCTGGGATTACTGCCGTCACGGCCCTGTTGGTTTTTGCTGTTATTCCCTTCGGTCCAACTCAGGAAATCTTCGGTCAACAGGTTCCTCTGGTGGTGGTTGATCTGAATATCGGGGTGCTCTACTTCCTCGGTGTATCGTCCATGGCCGTCTACGGGGTGGTGCTTGGGGGATGGGCTTCGAACTCCAAATATTCCCTGCTTGGCGGGGTTCGTGGGTTATCGCAGATGGTCAGCTACGAACTCTCTTTGGGTTTGTCGCTGGTGCCGGTGATTATGATGGCCCGGTCATTTTCCTTGACCGATATCGTCATGGCTCAACAGTCGCTCCCCTTTATGTTGCTTAATCCCGTTGCCTTCGGGGTCTTTTTTATCTGTGTGCTGGCAGAAAGCAATCGTATTCCTTTTGACTTGCCTGAAGCTGAAAACGAACTGGTTGGCGGCTTTCACACTGAATATTCAGGGATGCGTTTCGGTCTCTTTTTTGTCGGTGAATACATCAATATGGTGGTTCTCGGTTCGCTGGTGACAGTATTTTTCCTCGGTGGCTGGCACGGCCCGTGGTTGCCGCCGATGCTCTGGTTTTTGCTTAAAGTGCTGGCGGTGTGCGCCATGTTTATCTGGATTCGCGCCAGCATGCCGCGCCTGCGTTACGATCAATTGATGAATCTGGGTTGGAAAGTCCTTCTGCCCCTGACGCTGGTCAATATTCTGGTGACCGGCGCTGTCTTGTTGGGATTGGGTTAACAGTATGCATGTTATCAGAGGAATTCGCGGAACCTTTCAGCCCTTCTGGGTAACATTGCGTAATATGTTCCGTAAGCCGGTGACGATCCAATATCCGGAAGAGAAACAGCAACTCCCTGAACGCTATCGGGCGCGGCTGATCTTGACCCGAGATCCGGACGGGGCCGAACGTTGTGTTGCCTGTCATTTATGCAGTGCCGCCTGTCCGGTCGATTGCATCTCCATGCAGGCCGCTGAAGCCGAGGACGGGCGCCGTTATGCCGCCTGGTTCCGCATCAATTTCACCCGCTGTATTTTTTGCGGACTCTGTACCGAGGCGTGTCCTACGTTGGCGATTCAGGTGACAGCAGATTTTGAACTGGCCGGTCGTGATCTGCTCAAGTTGGTGTATGAAAAGGAAGATCTGCTGGTCGATCATTGTGGTAACGACAATAGCTACAACTTCTATCGCCAGAGCGGGATCGGCGTTGCTGCGCCGCGCGGTACCAATCCCGGCGAAACTCCACCGGCGGATGTCAAGGATCTGATGCCATGATTGCGACCACCATGTTTTATCTGCTTGGCGCCGTGGCGCTGGGGGCAACCGGATTGGCCATCATCCAGCGCAACCCGGTCTATGCGGTGATCTATCTGGTCAAGAGCATTTTTGCCCTGGCGCTTATTTTTTATCTGTTGGGAGCGCCACTGTTGGCGGCCCTGCAGGTTATTGTCTATGCCGGCGCGATCATGGTGTTGTTTCTGTTTGTGATTATGATGCTCGAGGTCACGCCAACCAATGCCTCTACGCGTAGCGCCCCAGGCTGGATGCAGTGGGCTCCGGTGCTGTTTCTGACCCTGACCCTGGTTGTCTTAACTTTAGTGTTGATCGGCCTTGATCCGGCTACGTCAGAAGGTATTCCACGCTGGCATGCCACGCCTCGTGATTTTGGTTATACCCTGTTTAAAGAATACGCTCTGGCGGTCAAGATCATTTCTTTTCAGCTCTCCTTTGCCGCGGTTGGGGCTTTCCATGTCGGCATGACCGAGCGCAGACGCGCGCGGCTGGAGGATGCATCATGATTGTGCCGATGGAACATCTGTTAACTCTTGCGACCCTGCTCTTTGCCCTGGGCCTCGCTTGTGTACTGGTACGGCGCAACCTGATTATGATTCTGATCGGGGTGGAGATCATGATTAATTCAGTCGGGCTGGTGCTGGTCGGGGCTTCAGCTTTCTGGCAACAGGTTGATGGCCAGATCATGGTGCTCATCTTGATGGCTATTACTGCTGCCGAAGTAGCAATTGGTCTGGCGCTGGTGGTTTATCTCCATCAGCAGAAAAAGAGCATTGATGTCGGCATTTTTGATGAGATGAGGGGCTGATGGATATTCTTCTGACCCTGATACTGTTACTTCCCCTGGCCGGTGGCGTGATCAATGCCTGTTTAGGTCAACGTCTTCCGCGCCCGGTGCCGGTATTTATTGCCTGCGGCGCGGTCATCGGCAGTTTCCTCGCCGCTCTCGGCAGTTTTACCCTGGCCACGGGCGAGGGCTATCGGCTGGTGCTGTTTACCTGGCTGAAAAGTGGCAATTTCCAGGCCGATGTCGGTTTGCTGTTCGACCCGCTGGCGGCAATTATGACGCTGATGGTCACCGGCGTTGCCAGTTTAATTCACCTTTATGCCGCCGGTTATATGGAGGATGATTCCGATCAGGTACGCTTTTTTGCCCTGCTGAATCTGTTTGTTTTTGCCATGCTTACCATTGTCCTGGCCGATAACCTGCTGCCGTTGTTCCTACAAGGTTGGCTTCTGTTCTTACGGTTTAATCGGTTTCTGTATCGCAAAACGGAAAATGCAGACGCGGGCTGCAAGGCCTTTATCGTCACAATGGATTAAGGATCTCTTTTTGCCGTGGCGCTTCTGTGGTTGTTTGTCTTGTTTGAACCATCAGCATTGAGGGATCAACGCCCAGGTGGCGGGGTTGGATATGACCACTATCACCCTGCTCAGTCTGCTCCTTTTAATCGGCGCCTGTGGTAAGAGTGCAGCTACCGTTGATGAGCTGGCTGCCGGATGCTATGGCTGGCCCACACCGGTCTCTGCCCTGACATGCAGCGACCATGGTTACCGCCGGGGTTTATCTGTTGTGGCCGCATGTTCCCCCTGGTTTCTGTCGTCCACCGCCATGGCAGCCATTGCACTACGGTATCGCTACCGCCTTGTGGCGCACCTGCGCTCTGGCGCAAAACGAAATCAAACGGTGCTGGCCTATTCCACCATGAGTCAGGTCGGCTACGTTTCTGGCGGTCGGGTTGGGCAGCGTCTCGGCGGCGATGTTTCATCTGATCACCCATGCCTTTTTCAAGGCGTTACTCTTATGGCGGCTGGTTGTGTTATCAATCTGGCCGGTCACGAGAACGACATCCGCCGCATGTGGGTGGTTTGCGCCAGCGCTCTCCCCTGGTGTTCTGGCTGTTTATTGCCGGACTCTGGCGCCCGGCTGGGGCACCACTAACCAGCGGATTCTTCTCTAAGGATTTGATTCTGGCAACCGCCTTTGTCCAGGGCGACTGAGTTTCATCAAGGGCTTTACGGCTTGGGAGTGGCGACTGTGTTACTGACGTCCTTTTATTGTTTCCGGCTGGCCTACCTGGTGTTTGGTGGCGATTATCGTGGCGATGATTTACCCCATGAGCCTAATGGTTTGATGTTATGGCCACCGGATCCCTTTGGCATTTTTAGGCTTTCCGCCGGCCTGCTCTCAACCTTCCCACCTGTTTGCCGGTGGTTCCTGGTTTCGGTTGGCTTGGGCGCGAGCAGGATGTGCCGCATCTGACAATTGCTACGGAATACTGTTGATCGGCACGGCGGTAGCGGTTTTTGTCCTAGGCTGGTTGATGGCTGCTTTGCGCTACCGTAGATATGTTCAACGCCCGGCGTCGGTAGTCAGCGAATTTTTACTCAATGGCTGGCGTGCTGATGATCTGTTCGATCTATTGCTGGTGAGGCCGTTCATAAAAATTGGGCGCTTCTGGGTTCACAAGGAGTAGAGATCGGGCTGATTGAGGGGGTGCTTGTGGCACTGTCCGTAGTTGTAACGATCTCGGAACGCGCCTGCGTAGCCTGGGTGCCGGCAAGGTAAACCTTTATCTGCATGGCCTGGTGTGGGGTTTTGTGGTGATTGTCGGGTGGTTTTTATTGCGCGCCCTGACCTAGAAATTTATCTGATGTTGATATTGCCGGAAAGTAAAGGATAACTGCAATCATGGTGATCGACTTTCCCCTGTTAAGCCTCTTGCTCTTTACTCCGTTGGCGGGTGCGTTCATGTGTCTGCTCTTTGGGGTGGGGAACAACGCGGCCCCACGTTGGGTAGCCCTGCTAACCGCCGGCGGCGTGTTTGTTTTTAGTCTGTTGGTGTGTCTGCTGCAGACGCCGAGTGCAGGTTGGTTGCTCTATGAGGACTATCGCTGGATTGAGCAGTTTGGCATCCGCTATACCCTGGGACTCGACGGCCTTTCATCGGTACTGATCCTGCTGACGGCTTTTCTGCAGGTGTTGGCGGTTCTGGTTTCCTGGCGTCAGGAACGTGCTCCCGGTGTCTATTTTGCCCTGTTGCTGGTATTGGAGATGGCAGCCATTGGGGTTTTGCTGGCCCTGGATTTAATTCTTTTCTACCTTTTCTGGGAATTAATGCTGATTCCCATGTTCTTTCTTATTGGGGTCTGGGGATATCAGCGCCGTTTTCAGGCTGCGGTGAAGTTTTTTCTTTACACTCTGGTTGGCAGTTTGTGTCTGCTGCTGGCGGTGATCAGCTTGTATCTGCTGCATGGTGAACAGACCGGCACCTACACCTTTGCTCTTGAAGCGTTAAAACAGACCGAATTGAGCACAACCCAGGAAATGGTGTTTTTTCTCTGCTTTATGGCGGCCTTTGTGGTCAAAATACCCTTGTTCCCGTTCCACAGTTGGCTGCCCGATGCCCATGCTGAAGGCCCGGCTGCCGGTTCGGTTGATTTGGCGGGTCTGCTTCTTAAAACCGGGGTCTACGGCATGATCCGCTTTGCCTTTCCGCTTTT
Organism: Deltaproteobacteria bacterium; assembly: GCA_018399135.1. Taxonomy (GTDB): domain Bacteria; phylum Desulfobacterota; class Desulfuromonadia; order Desulfuromonadales; family Geopsychrobacteraceae; genus Pelovirga. The sequence goes on from JAGYPB010000003.1 coordinate 42,490, forward strand.
TCCGGTTGCCGCACAAAAAGCCCTTCCATTGCTTGCCGGATTGGCTCTGGTCGGACTTTTCTACGCCGCCTGGGTTGCTTTCCAGCAGGTTGATATCAAACGTATTGTCGCTTTTTCATCCATCTCGCACATGGGGTTCGTTATTCTTGGCCTCGCAGCCTGGAATCAGACCGCATGGGAGGGGAGTGTGTTGCTGATGGTGAACCATGCGATTACTACCGCGGGTCTGTTTGCGGTGGTCGCCATGATCGAGCAACGTACCGGAACCCGTAGCCTCGATCAGTTGGGCGGACTATGGAAAAGTCACCCCAATATGTCGGCTTTTTTTCTGCTGTTCTGTATGGCCTCTCTGGGATTGCCGGGATTGGCAAACTTTGCTGGTGAAATATTAATTTTGATTGGAGTTTTTACGGTGAAGCCTCTGTGGGCGGTGATCGCGGTAGGAGGCATCCTTTTTTCTGCGGTTTACACTTTGAAACTGGTGCAAGGCACCTTGTGGGGTAGTCATTGTGAGCCCCATGATAAACGGGATTTGCACTCACGCGAATGGCTGGTGTTGATTCCCCTGGGGGCACTGGTGGTAGCTCTGGGCTGTTACCCGCAACCGGTGCTTGACCTGCTTCGAGAGCCCCTTGGCTCCTTGTTGCTGGTGGGAGGGATGCCATGAACCTGGAGTCGTTACAGTCGCTACTCCCCCAGATCCTGCTGGCTTTGGGCTCAACCGCCATTCTTCTGGGTGGTGCCTGGGTGCGCAATCGCCGACTGTGGTTGCTTGCTGGTAGCATAGTGGCTATCCTTGCTGCCCTGACAGCAACTTTTGTCGAACCGGTACAGATCGATATCCTCGGCATGTACTCGGCGTCTGCCTATGCGCGCTTTTGTACGGTGCTCTGGTCGTTGACTGTTGCCGCAACTCTGGTCATCAGCTTTCGCTACGTGGACATTTTTCGTTTTGGTGGCGGAGAGTATGCGTCATTAATGTTGTTTGCCGCAGCAGGGATGAGTTTGTTGTCGGCGGCAACCTCTTTTATTGGACTGTTTCTTGGGTTAGAAGTTCTAACTCTGGCTCTATATATTCTTATTGCTTTTCGTCATGAAGACACACGTGGCGCCGAAGCGGGAATGAAATATCTGGTGTTTGGCGCGGTGGCAACGGCATTTCTGGCCTTCGGTATTGCCCTGATCTATGCTGCCACCGGCACCTTCAATCTGCAGGCTGCGGCCGCAGGGTTACAAGCCGAAAGCGGCCTGCGTCCGCTGGGGTTGGCAGGATGGGCGTTGCTGCTGGTCGCCATCGGTTTTAAAGTTTCTCTGGTGCCTTTTCACCTATGGACGCCTGACGTTTATCAGGGAGCTCCCGCGCCGGTCAGCGGCCTGCTCGCAACAGCTGCAAAGGGGGCTGTGCTGACGGCCTTTTTACCGTTGCTGGTGATGACGGGCGAGGGGGTGGCTGACATCAGTGCCGTGCTCTGGTTCCTGGCCATTGTCACCATGCTGGTCGGCACATTTGCCGCTTTGTCGCAAACCAATATCAAGCGTATGCTCGCTTATTCGTCGGTTGTCCATATGGGTTATCTTTTGATTGCCCTGATTGTCGCAGGGGAGGAAGGCAGCCGCGCCCTGTTATTTTATCTGGTAGTTTATTCCCTGGCGACCTTTGGTGCCTTCGGAATTATTACTACCTTTGCGGATGAAAATGGCGAGATTCAGAGTTATGATGATCTGCGCGGTCTGGCCGCTCTCCATCCACGGCGCTGTGCCATGTTATCTGTGTTTTTGTTGTCCCTGACGGGGATTCCGCCGTTGGCTGGATTCTTTGCCAAGTTTGGTCTGTTTCAGGCTGCTTTTCGTAGCGGCTATGTCGAATTGGCAGTCATTGGAATCATTGCATCGGTCATATCGGTTTATTATTATCTAAGACCGATCATCGTTCTTTATTCCTCCGAACCGGCACTGGTTTGTCGCGATGTTGCCGCACAATCAGAAACCTTGTTGCTGGTTGGTTGTGCGGTGGTTATTGTGATACTGGGTGTTTATCCGGCCCCTTTGCTGGAGTTGGTGGCGCAGATTGTTCCCTGACAGCAGTACAAATATTGTATCTGTTCAGCACCGGATAGGGGATCCTATGTCACGGGACACTTTGCTTCATCCATCACCGCTTGCTGTCGCCGTCCATGGCGACAGACACCCTTGCCACAGGACCCCCTATCCTGTGTAAGGCCATAGCTGAACAGTTACCAAATATTTTTAAAACGAGGATACCTCTTATGTCTGTTGACGAAAAAATTGCCCAGTTTCTCCAATCCGCAGCCTTTGCGGTTGTTGGGGTATCAACTAAACCGGATAAGTTTGGCAACAAAATTTTCAAATGCTATCAGAAAAAGGGTTATCGGGTTGTTCCGATTCACCCCCTGGAAAAGGAAATCGAGGGGGTTTCCTGTGTATCCAATGTCTCTGAACTGCCCTCTGAAGTTGTCAGCCTATCAGTGGTAACCCCGCCCGCTGTTACAGAGAAGCTGGTGATCAGTGCGGCTGAAAAGGGGATCAAAAATATCTGGATGCAACCTGGAGCGGCAAGTCCTGCTGCAGTAGCTTTTTGTGAACAGCAGGGGATTAACGTGATTGCTGATGGCACCTGTGTGCTGCTACGTTTTGGCTGCCACCATTAGCCTTGCTTGGACCCTGATTCCGGGCAGGAGTGACAGTTTTTTCAGGGGCGTCATTGTGCTCCTTTTTTTGTCAGAAAAAAACGCACGTCTTAGCTCCGTGGATTGGTTGGATGTTTAAAGATTTTGAATTCATCGTAAAAAACATGGGTGATCTGCCTCCTTCTCCTGTGGTGGCAACCCGGTTGCTTGAGCTCTTGCGCGATCCGGAATTACGGATTAAAGATCTGGCCAACGCGGTATCCCTTGATCCGGTTATCTCGGCAAAGCTACTTAAAATTGCTAATTCTGTTATGTACCACCAGGTCAAGCAGGTCAGTTCGGTTGATCGTGCCTTGATTGTGGTTGGGGAAAATGTTCTCAAAAACCTGGCCCTTGAATACAGTTTACGCAGTACCCAGAGAACTTACGGGCTGTTGGAGAGGAAGCTGTGGGAAAATTCCATCGGTTGTGCCGTGGCCAGCAGGATGATTGCTGATAAACTGACATCCCTTGACAAGAGCGAGGCTTATCTTGCCGGGCTTCAGCGTCATATCGGTAAGGTGGTGATGATTAACCGTGACAAGAACCTTTACCGCGAAGTGCTGCAGATTGTTGAGCGAGGGGAAGGAACCCTGCGCGATGTCGAACGTGCTCTTTTTGCCTACTCCCACGAGCTGGTTGGTGCGGCGCTGCTCGATTACTGGAACTATCCTAAGCGGATTGTTAATGCAACCCTGTATCATCATGATCTGGAAAAATCCCGCAAACTGGATGATGAGACCTTTACCCTGTGTGCCGTGCTTTCTCTGGCGAGTTGTTTCTGTAGTAATTTCGGCATCGGCTTTCAGGATGCGCAGGAGGTAGATTTAACTCTATGTCATGGCTCCTTTGCTCTCGAAGCCAATCCAATGGTCTTAGAAGATTTAAAGGAGCTGTTTTACCCAGAGTTTGTAAAGGAGCGTAACCTTTTTCTTACTTGACATTAAGCCATCCGTGCAGCTGTCAGCAACAGAGGACTTAGTCTATGTGCAAAAAAATATTTATAGCTGCAACCGGCCAGAATTGTGGCAAAACAACCACCAGCTTGTCATTGTTACATCGGGCGCTGGAGAAATATTCACGCATCGGCTTTATTAAACCTTTTGGTCCAAAACGTACAAACTATCAGGGTCGCCATGTAGATGTGGATGCTGCTCTGATAGCCCAGGTATATTCCATGGATGATCGCCTTGATCTGATGTCGCCGGTTGTCCTGGATGCCAATACCACGCGTCGTTTTCTTGATAGCGATGCGGATTCTTCGGTATTGTTGGCACAGATTACCGAGGCGGTACGACAATTGGAACAGGAGTGTGACTTTTTGATCATCGAAGGTGCCGGACATTCCGGCGTAGGTTCGGTCATGGGGTTGAATAACGCTCAATTGGCGTGTCATTTGGAAGCTCCAGTGCTGATCGTGTCGGGTGCCGGTATTGGTCACGTTATCGATGATCTGTATCTGAACCTGGCTCTGTTTCGAGAATCGGGTGCCGATGTCCGGATGATTCTGTCAAACAAGTTGTTGAAAAGTAAACGCGATGCGACTCTTCACTATCTGCAGAAAGCGTTTGCAAAAACCAGTATCAGAGTGGTTGGTGGTTTCAACTATTCACCGGTACTTGCGAATCCCACCCTGAAATATCTTTCTGAACTATTACAGGTTGAGCTTAAGGCAGAGTCGCATCAGATCCGACGCATTGTTCATAATGTCCTGATTGGTGCCGCCTCAACGCAGCGGGTGGTTGATCTTCTCCACGATTCGAGTCTGGTTATTGTTAACAGTAGCCGCGACGAAGTACTGGTGATGCTGGCGACCCTCTATCACCTGGTACGTTTTCGTAGCAAACTGGCGGGTATCGTTATCGCCGGCACTGTACCGGTGGCGGACATCGTTCAGCAGGTTATTGATGATTCAAGAATTCCTTACCTTCGTTGCCAGTCAACGGTTGCCGAGGTCTATACAACGATCCAGGCAGATGTTGCCAAAATCGGTATTGACGACAATGAAAAAATTGAACTGATTCATCGTCTGGCTGAAACAGAACTTGATTTTGATCAGATAGATACTGTTTTTTAGCCGGCAGTTGGGCCATTTGCCCTTGTCCCTTGAGACAAAGGAAACTGTATCCATGGGATTTTTTAATAAATTATTTGGCGGTAAGACCAGCGTGGAGTCATTGCAGCGCGCGGTTGAACAAAAGCGTTTTGCAGATGCTGTTTATCTTGCAGATGAACTGGCTAATCAACCCCTTGGCGATGAAGAGTCATTACACGTAGCGCAATGGCGTGCACAAGCCGGAGATGGTCTGGCGCGTTTGAATTTGATTGAAGCGAAAGCGAAACAGGGTAATGGTGAAGAGCATGAAGCGGCTGATTACTTTGCCATGGCTTTGCAGTATGCTCACAGTGATCAATTAAAAGAAGAGATTGTGCACGCACGTGACATCCCGTTTGTGGTTCTGTCCCCTTCAGAGCCTGTGCCGGGGTCTGGAAGCAGCACCTGCGTTTCCGCAGAAGGGCGCCGGCAAGAGGTGGATTCTTCTGCTGATGTTGATGATTTCATCCGATTTGATTTAATCCTGACGTCTTATCCAGAGAGCCAGCGAGAGCGCTATCATCATCGAGGAAAAGAATTTATTGCCGCTTTTTTGCTTGCTCACGAAGGAGAAAATGTTCAGGCAAATGAAATGTTCAAAAAAGTAAACGAGATAGATCAGGATGACCTCTACTGGTTTGAAGTCGGCGCACTGCAGGCACGCATGGGCAATCTGACCCACGCGAAAGAATCTCTTGAGCATTCGTTACAGTTGAATCCGGATCTGCTGCTGGCGGTTGATGCTTTGGTTGAGGTACTGCTGGCGTTGGAACAGGTCGAGGAGGCCCGGAGCTTCCTTGAAGCAAAGATCCAAACAAAAAACGGTAGCCTTGTTAACTACCACGCTTTGCTGGTGACCATCCACAGTCATCGCCAGGATTGGCCTGCTGCAGTTGTTCATGTCCGTCACTGTGTGCAGGAAAATTACAGTGAGCCTGATTTTATTGTTTTAGCTGCGGCGGTGATGGAGAAAGTCGGAGAACTTGCAGAAGCCGAAGACTTGCTGAAAAGATTACCGGCAGGAGGGGGCTGTAAGGGCCATAATATCAACCTGCCGTTGGCGGAGTTTTATCTGCGCCATGATCGCGAGCTGGAAAAGGCTTTTTCCAGCTTTAATGCAGCAGTTAAGCAATATCCCGACAATCCACGCTGGCGCCTGCGCCTCGCACAAACTTGTTTTGCCCGCCAGTGGCACAGAGATGGCCTGCAGTTAATACAGCAACTTGGTGATGTCGAATTGCCGGCTGAGATGGAAGCTGAAAGGCTGCGGTTGTTGTCACAACACGGCGCTTAATGATCCGTGTCGCTGTGATGACTGATGTGCCGCCAATCGAGTCCATATCAGCGTTCGTGGGTGGTTAGTCTGCGCACTCATAAGTCTGTCTGCGCATTGGTGGTTCATATTTTTAGCAGCAAGGATACTCGAATGAGCGGCAACGCGACTGAGGCTGCCAACCAACCACTAAAAAGCCCCTGGGGCTTTGCCCAGTTGCTTGAGCAGATTGACATGGGCATTCTGGTTCTCGATTTGGCCCGGCAACAGGTTGACTATTGTAATGCCGCCCTGTTTGATGTGCTGGGAGAAGATTTTCTGTGCACCAGTTTTGAGCATCTGTATGAATTGTTTGTCGCTCCCGTTGAGGGCTCTGCCGTTGCTTCGCGTAGCTCGCATCAGGTCCTTTACCAGGAACGCTTGTACGGCTATACAATCTACCGGGCTGCACCACGGTACTGTTGTATTTTTGTCCGTGATATCACTGAAAAGCAGCGTCTAGAATCGATTGCCCAGGCCATCAATGCCATGGATAATCTTGGTTTTATTTTTTCAGGAATTCGTCACGAAATTGGAAATCCCCTTAATTCACTCAAAATGGCTTTGACAGCACTGCAAAAAAACCATGTTCAGGAGAGTCGTGAATCCCTTGATGAATATGTAGCGCGCGCACTGGCCGATGTCGGACGTATGGAATATCTACTCAAATCGCTCAAGGCTTTCAGCTTGTACGAGCGGGTAGAACTCCATGAGATGTCCCTGGTCGAGTTTATGGAAAAGTTCATCGCCCTTGTTGAGCATGATTTTCATGCCTGTGGAATCAGAATCCGCACCGCTATCCCGTTGGATATTGGTCAGGTTAAAATTGATGAACGGGCGTTACACCAGGCTCTGCTTAATATTTTTAACAATGCTGCCGAAGCACTGAAAGGGCGACGGGAGCCGGTAATTCATATCACCACACAAAAGCGCGGAGAACTGGTATGGTTAAGGATCCGGGATAATGGTTGCGGGATCAAGCCTGAGCAGAAAAAACATCTGTTTCAGCCTTTTAATACCAGTAAGCCACAAGGTAACGGGTTGGGGCTGGTAATCACCAGAAAACTGCTGGCGATGATGAATGGTGATATTGCCATTGACAGCTGGCCTCAGCGTGGAACCGAAGTCAGAGTCAGCCTGCCTTTGGCTGAATCCGCTACAAGGGAACCGGGATCAACGGACCCCTTTCCCTCCATAACAAACTGACAAAGTGGGTGGGTGCAAAATGAAAAAAGTTCTGATTGTAGACGATGAGGCCTCGTTTCTGCTGTCGCTCAAAGACGTATTGAAGGTTCATCAGGATAAATTTAAAATCCTTACGGCGGAAAATGGCAGCGTTGCTGTTGATTTGCTGCGCGATACCAGTGTTGATTTGCTGGTAACTGACTTGCGTATGCCGGAGATGAACGGTTTCGAATTGTTAGCGTGGGTTAGTCGACATCAGCCCCAATTGCCGGTGATTGCCATGTCGGCTTTTGGTACTCCGGAGATTGAGGCGCGACTGAGTAAAATGGATACGCTTCAGTTTATCGAAAAGCCGGTTGATCTGCCGTTGCTGGAAAAAGCTATTTTCAATGGTCTCAAGGCAGCGGGTAAGAGTTTTATCCGCGGTATTGCCCTGGCTACTTTTTTGCAACTAATGAATGTTGAAAAGAAAAACTGTACTCTGAAAATTGCTGCAACGAAGGGGCCTGCCTACTTGTTTGTCGCTAATGGCGAATTGATTGATGCAGAATACGCTAACCTGAAGGGCCGGGATGCCGTTCTTGAGATTGTCAGTTGGGATGATGCAGAAATTGAAATGGATGCTGTTTGTCGGCGCCAGGATGATGTTATCAACATGCCTCTCGGGCATTTACTGATAGAAGCGTTCAGGATCAAGGATGAGGCGGCAGAACAAATGAAGCAAAATGCCAGGGATGCAGTTTCTGCTCCCGCTACAGACCCATCAATCCCCACAGTTACTTCCGGATCAGTAACACGACCAGTTGATTCCGCTCTGGCAGGGAGATTAAGCGCAATCCGTAACGTGCAGGAATTCGCCATTTACAATATTCACGAAGGTTTGATAGGTACCAACCCTGGATCCTGTTCCATTGCGGAATTTGATCCCGCTGTTTTTGAGGAGGCTCTGACGGTTATTTCCCAGGAACTTGAGTGGGAAAACTTCCGTTCGATGGCTCTTGGCACAACTAAGCGCAACCGTTATCTGCTGGTTAATCAGCAACAACAGCAGGTAGTGCTCAAGCTCAAGCCGGGAGCGCAGACAGCACAAGTGTTGAAAGAAATTGAGCGGGTTGTTGATCTGTAACTGATGCATTGACAAGAACCACGATGACGGTAATCCGGGAGACAACTAAGGGATGACGCATTTAATTGATGAACTGAAAGTAATTCCTGGAGTCCTTGGTGCCTGCTTTTTCAAGGCAGGAGAGGGGGTGACAGCCGTCAATCTCCCCCCCGTGTTTAAAAAAGAACGGCTAGAGTTGGTCGGTAATCAACTGGCTAAAATCTATACCGCCGGAGCGTCAACCTTTGTTGATTTTACCGGCCTGTCGTTGCACTTTGATGAGACGATTATTGTCACTAAAGCCGTTGCTGCCGACATCCTTTGTTTCGTTATCTGTGACCCTGTTTATAGTCACAATGTTCTGGCTATGTCGTTGGATCTGTTGCAGGAAGAGATCGGTGACCACAGCGTTGTGAAAGGGTAGATTATATGGCAACAGCAAAGGATTTTGTCGTACGGATCAGCAAGATTTCCGGGATCTATGGGTGTTTATTAACCAAACGCGATGGTACCCTGGTTGGCCGCGCCATTGAGAATCCGGAAAATTATACGATTCTTATGCAGATCAGTGGAGAAGTGGCTCAGGAAATCCAGCAGAAGATTGGCGTAAATCATTGTCGTTCAGTTAATTTCGTTTGTCAGGGTGAGGATAGTTTCTATGTTTTCCCCATCGATGGTTACTTGCTGGGGGTTGTCGCGCAACCGGGAACAGAGCATAACGTCATGGTTGATGAGGTGAACCGGTTGATCGGGCGAGTAACAACCGGAAGTTCTTGACCCGGTTGTGTCACCAAAAGACATTAAGGGGAGCGGTCATGATAAATGTATTACGCCCGTGCCGCCTATGGTCATAGCTGTCGGCTATCCTGACGAAAAAAGATCGGTCATCCTGAAAGTTCGTTGCGAACTGAAAAAATTCATCATGAAGGTTACAGTGTCTAGCTTCGCTGTTGTTATTCAGGTTTTTTGTGTCACGGGGTTGATTTCCATTTAAGGAAATGACACCCTAGGGAGCAAAGCAAGGCAAATGTGGTGCCTTGTCTATTTGTGACTTAAAAATACAGGAGATGACATGACAGCAGTAGCAACAGGGAGTAAAATTAAAGTTCACTACACCGGTACCTTCGACGATGGCGAAGTTTTTGACAGTTCGCGTCAGGCACAACAGCCTTTTGAGTTCGAGGTCGGTTCCGGTCAGGTGATCCCTGGGTTTGACAACGCCGTAGTTGGTATGAAAGCCGGAGAAACCAAGCAGGTGCGCCTGACTGAAGATGAAGCCTATGGGCCTTACAATCAGGAGATGGTTTTCGATGCCGACCCCAATCAGTTTGAAGATGGATTGTCTCCCGAAGTGGGGCAACAGTTTCAAACCCAGATGCAGGATGGAACCCCATTGTTGCTAACCGTTAAGGCGGTCAGCGATGACAAAATCACCCTTGATGCAAATCATCCGATGGCTGGTAAAGCCCTCAATTTTGATTTGGAAGTTGTCGAAGTGGGTTAATTGCCCCTTTGAGCAATGTTTTCCAAAGATTTATCTGGCCCGATATGACTATATCGGGCCTTTTTAAATTGCCGTTTCACAGTTGATGATGGCCAGCCACCAGGAAGCGACAATCAGTATTAAAGCCAGGGTGCCGCACAGCAGGTTGCTGCGACCAGAGGTTTTGATTTCTTCAGGTACCAGGGTGAAAAGTACAGCCAGGATCGCACCACAGATAAAGCCCAGCAGGTGGGCAGCAACGTCAGTATTTTCGTCACCGACCCCAAGGATCGCGAGTAGACCTAAAGCGGCGGCAAAGGGCAATGGCCAGCGGCGCCACAAGCTGGAACGGTAGCGTAGCAGATTGTAGAGGGCCAGCAAGCCGAGAGCGCCAAAAACCGCAGTAGAGGCACCGATTGATCGATGGCTTGAAGACTGCAAGAGGGCATTGAGAACGTTGCCCAGAGTGCCGGCGGCAAGAACAAGAAAAAATGCGACGCCAGAACCTAAAGTGCGGCACAGGCGCAGAATCAGTAATCCACCTAAAGTGAGATTGCCAAGTAGATGCAGGGTGCCGGAATGCAGGGTCAGGGCTGTGGTCGTTCGCCACCATTGTCCTGCGCGGATGTGGCCGACATCCGCACTACCCAGTGCAAGCCAGTCGATGTTCTGTAGTCCAAACAGTGAAAATTGCTGATAGCTTAACGGGTGAAACAGCAGCAGGGCAATAAAAACCCATATCGTTGTTGACTGATTGTCTTTTAACGGCGTCGGAGCAGGTGGGGGTGGGGGCCAGTTACGGTTTTCCTGTTCGTAACTGTTAAGCTCTTTCAGCGCTTCCTGAAAAGAATCGACCGGAACCAGCAGTTGGAGAGAGTCCCCGTCTTTTTCGCTGCGCCAGGGAATACGCCGGGCTTGCAGCACCAGGGGCCAGTGCTTGAGTTGGCGTTTGTTTAACGGGTGCGCAGATAGTCCATCTTGAAGTTGCGCGGGGATGGCGACCCAATCGGGACGATCAATGTCGTGTGACGATTTCAAATCCATATCTTATCATGACAGAAATGGAATGTTTAGTGGTGGTCTTTTTGTTGTCTGATTAATCCATCGCTAGAGCTGCCGGAGAGTTGCAAGTAGTGGCAAAAGATACGATAAGATCGATGAATGTCAGGGGGTTAGCTGACGAATTAGGCATTTGGCTGCGGATTGCGGCCGGGGTGGAATCATGCTGTGCCGCGCCTCAGGGGGAGCAACTGCTGGATAACCTTGCCGCTATCCCAGTCGTGTCGAGCAGGGCCAGTCGACGGCTTGGTTGTTATGTTTTTTGCGGTGATGAGCCGGTGTGTATCAGGCTGCAATTTGCTCAGGAACCGGAGAACCTGCGGCAGACGTTTCTGCACGAGATTGCCCACGCCTGTGACCATCTGAGTCAGCACGGTGGAAGTCGGCGGGTCGCACATGGTAACAGTTGGCGGCAATGGGCTCTTGCCCTGGGAATCGACACCGCCACGACCGGCCGTAGTGTAGCTATTGTCGCTTTACATCAGCAGCGGCGCAAACTGGTGGCCATTTGCCTGGCGTGTGGTGCAGAAATTTATCGGGTACGACGCTTGAACCGCAACAATCGCTATATTCATTCCTCCTGCGGCGGTGTCCTCAAAACCCGGTGACGAAGCCCTTACCTGTCTTTAACAAATCTTGACATTCTCGAGCTCATAAAATCTGCGATCTTCCGCCAATCAACCTCACATAAGACTTGGGAGGGCCCTGCAATGAACATGAAAACGATAGCTGTAGCGCACAACGTTGATCCTCATGCGATTTACGCAGTGATCTATGCCATCGTCGTCGCCAGGTTCCGTAACACGCAGCTACCGTTTGGCCCCAGACGCTGGTGGTATTAAAGCGTCAGAAGAAAATCGAGAACCTGCTGCGGATGTTCAGCGGCTTTAGCAACCTTGGGCCAATGTTTGATAACGATTCCCTGTTCATCGATGAGCACTGTTGAACGGATACAGCCGATGCTGGTTTTACCATACATTTTCTTTTCGCCCCAAGCCTGATAGTCCTGCATCATCGTCGCGTCGGGATCACTGAGCAGGGTAAACGGCAAATTGAACTGGCTGATGAATTGATCGTGAGAGGCGAGGCTGTCCTTGCTGACACCGATCAGTTTGACATTCATCTTCAACAACTGTTCATGCATCGTAGCAAAGGCACAGGATTCCTTGGTGCATCCCGGGGTGCTGTCCTTGGGATAAAAGTAGATGATAAGTTTTTTGCCGGCGTAATCTGCGAGTCGATGCTGTCTGCCATCGCTTCCGTCTAGACAGAAATCGGAAGCGTTCTGCCCTTCTTTGATCGCCATAAGGATTATCCTTTCTCGTCTTGATCTAGAAGCTCTCTGAGTTTCTCCAGCTTTTTGCTGATGGCCACTTCAACCTGGTCGTGGCCAAACATCCAGCGCAGTTGCCCCAACATCAGGGTGGCATCGGCCAGTTCATCTATAACCTCTTGCTGCGATATCTTGCCACGCTTGAAATGTTTGAGGGCGGTAATTAATTCGGCACATTCTTCTATTGCCTGATCATATTGTGCATCAATCCCCCAACGGGCTATGGTGGCCTGATAGATTTTTTCCATTGGTCGAGCCTTGTCGGAAGACTGAAGCGGATTAATTAAGTGATTTTTGAGTCACCTGGATGGGCGAAATCGTTGCCTATACGTCATGCAGGAGCAAGCTTGTCAGATGAAATCCTGAGACTTTGGTCAGATAGTGTCGGGACGTTCCTTGTTTAAAAACATCGCCAGTTTCTCTTCCACCAGGTTCAAATGTTCAAGCATTTTAGCACGAGCCCGCTCAGGGTCGCGCGCTTCAATTGCCTCAAGAATTTCACGGTGGTGATTAAGCAACAGTTCAACATATCCTTCTTTGCTGTAAAATTCTCCGAGGGCAACCATTATCGTAGCTTGAAACAGGGTCTGAATGGTATTGAGTACGTGAACCTGAATAGTATTATGACTTGCTGCTGTAATTGTCAGGTGGAACTGAAAGTCGATTTCCGGATCCCAACCGCCGCTTTCAGCTTGTTCCTCCATGACCGTATAGATTTCTCGTAAACGCTCGAGTTCCGGCTTTTCGGCACGTTTTGCAGCGAGGTACGCTGACCATGTTTCCAACCCCATCCGGACTTCCGTCAGGGCATGGAGCATCCGCGGATCACGGCGTTCGACCATGCTGGCCAGAGGATCAGCCATGGTGACATCAGCAAGGGAACGGACATAGGTGCCTCCGCCCTGCCGGGAATCGAGAAAACCCATCGCTTCCAGAACCATGATGGCCTCACGCACCGACGGACGACTGACACCTAAAAAAGTAGCAAGCTCGCGTTCAGAAGGGATACGCTGACCAGGGCCGAGATCACCACGTGAAATCAGTTCTTTAATCTGGTCAACAATTTCTTCAGATAATTTTTTGGGACGGATCGGTTTAAATACTGTGGCCATTTTTTTCTCCGAATTATTTGGTAAGACCTTTTATCATAGCCGTCGAGCAAAAACAAGATATGATAAAGCCATCAGAGAAGGGGCCTTGGCGGCAGGTTATTCTCGGGCTTTCTGATTGCGTTTATAGCGGGTAAACCAGCCCTGGAATTCCTTTTCCTCGTGTTCCATTTCAAATGCATTGACCAGGCCTCGAGCCAGGGAAACTGCAACAGCGCGGTTGCGCAGGTTAAAGGAATCACCATACTTATCGCTATGAAACTGTTCCTGATCTAGTCCCAGCTTGTTATAAAGTGAGTTGAGCCGGCTCTGGATGCCACGGCGCGAAAGATAGCGGCGCTGTGCCATCAGATTGTCGGTCAACCCCAGGGATATGTCGAGTAGCGCCTCGTATTCGATGTCAGACAGGGCCGTCAAGCTGTGTCCGGCACGCCCTTGAACTTTACGGACTTCAGGCGCAATCCAACATTGTTCATCAATCAGCACTGTACGGATAGCAGAGCTGATCTGTTCTTTGCTTGCTGATTTGAGGATATAGCCGTAGACAGTTTCCGGTGGAACAATTTTAACCAGAGAGCGTACGTACATTTCGTCTTTAAATTGACTCCAGAAAACGATCCGCGCCTGGGGCTGCTTGCTCCATAACTGTCGGGCAAATTCAACACCGTTCAATTCCGGCATCTGAATGTCACTGATAATTAAGGGACAATCACGTTCACTGCCAATTTCCAGAGCAACCTGTCCGGTTGCAGCACGGGTGACGCTAACCTGCTCCGGCCATTGGGAAAAAAGTTGTTCAAGAAACTCCAGGTCTTTAGGGTTGTCTTCAGCGATAAGAATTTCCAGAGAGGTGGACATGGTTGGCTCCATCAATTTGCACTAGCGGTGTGAAGGGTCAGCTCAAAACGGGTTCCGCTGGAAAAGCGTGATTGCTTCCACTGTACCTGGGCACCAATGGCCCGTGTGCGCTCGCGGATGTTGTTGAGACCGCGCCCCTGCTCGTTAGCTCGGCCGTTAGTGAGGCCACAGCCGTTGTCCTCAACCGAAAACACCAGGGTCTCCTCGCGCAGTTCCAGATTAACCTCGTAGCGACTGGCCGCCGCATGTTTGTGAACATTCTGGATCGCTTCGATGGCAATGCGATAAATGGCAAGCTGCTTAATGCGGTCAAGGTTCAAGTCGGTTACCCTTGGATCGATATAAAGATGGCAGGCTGGGCCACCAGCGGGTTGTCCGATTTGATCAATATGGGCTTCGATAGCTGCGCCGAGGCCAAGAATATCAAGGGTTTGCGGGTGCAGGTTGTTCATGATATCGCGCAGATTGGTTATTGCCTTATTAAGGTCGTGTTCCAGGCTTATGACGCGGTCGCCGACGGCATCCCGATCCTGCAGGCCGCTCAGGGATTGCAGGCCGCGTAAAATCCCGGACAGATCGGATAATGATTGGTCGTGGAGATCCATGGCGATGCGGCGGCGCTCATCTTCCGCACCTTCGAGCAGTTTCTCCGTGCCGACGACCTGAATTAAGCGGGTGGCCATGCGATTGATGGAACGCGCCAGCACATCCATCTCATCCTGAATCCGATCGGGTGCCGGGGGTAGATCAAGGCTTCCGTCGGCAATTCGGGCGGCATTGGTGGAGATGGTCTGAATGCGGCTTAAAATGCGCCGACTGAAATAGATGGATATTGACAACCCCAACAGCATGGCAATAATCAAAACCGCGATGGTCACCAGAACCGTTCGCTCAACCAGCTGGTTGATATCCTGTTCATGGACCTGGCGTAGATGATTGCGGTGGTTCTGGGTCAGGCTGGAGAGACCCGAAAGCTCTGCACGCAATTGAGCAAAGAGGGGGGCTGTATTCTCAGGCTCAAGGCCGGCAGCAGGATTGAGACTACGTGCCAGATCAGACAGGTACTGAATCTGTTCGGAGTTTTTAAGGTTTTCGAAGGATTCTATCCGGGCGATTGCCGAGAGCATTCGCTCATAAAGATCAACAATCAAAGCCAGGTCTTCCGGTGCTGCCATCCCGCTGTGTTGAATGACGCGCAATAAAACATGCAGTCGGCGCGCTGCCATATCGGCCTCAGCCAGTGCGACAAAGTTTGTTTCTGCTACTCTGATGCTGCGTCTTTTGCTGTTGAGATCCCAATAAGTATAGTGCATGAAAATCAGGAGCAGCAAGAGCAGCATCAGGATCATCGCAGGAGCAAGAAGTATCTGGTGTTTAACTGTTATGCGCATCAGCAAATAATACCATGTTCTCTGGTCTTTGGGACTGTGCGGATACGTAGAGGCGTCATTTTTTCAGGCCAAGATGGCGAAATGCCGTATCGGCAAGATCAACCATCCCCTCAATTGTTTTTCTGTAAAGTCGGCGGATAGGTACATCATTGACATGAAGCTGCTTATCAATTTTTTGCAGAAGAATCTTGTCTCCAGTACCAAATCCTTCAAGTGCGGTGGCGGCCTGTGGGTCGATGCCGATCAGGAAGCGGTAATCGTGTTTTTCATGGCGGGCGGAAACTAGCAGCAGGGTGCGTTCAATGTCGCCATTGCGAAAATTATGTCGCGATGTTTTTGCCAACAGACGGGCTACACAGCGTTTTTTTTCGCCGAGAACCGTCTCCAGGCTCATGTTGATGGGCTTGAGTTGGCCTAGGGAAATTTTATCACTCAGAAGATAGCCTGTTGGTTTCCGTTTGAGGAAGCTTTGTTCTGTTTCCAATAATACCACAACGTTGTTATTGATCGGCCCGCCAATGGAATGCGACAAGGCCGCCCGGAATTGACCACTGGTCAAAAATCGGTGGTTTTCAACAATCTGCACCATACCGGTTGCTCCCAGGGGGTGCCCGCGGCCCTTAAGACCGCCAGTCAGATTGGTCGGAAATTGTCCATTGGGGCCGGTAATGGAGTCATCCAGAAGCCCTTCCAGAAGCTGCTGACGAGGGATAACGCCGAGATCAACCAGGTTGATTGGGCCAAAGCCGTTGAATGGATCGTGCATGTTGATATGGATGGAACCTGCCAACTGATCCAGACCACTGAGCTTGGCTTTGCCCAGAGCCTGGGCAAGGGCGATACGGGTTGCCGGAAAACTGGTGAATGACAAACGATCGGCAATGGTGGGAATGTCGGTTCCGGAACCGATCCCACTGACCCGTACGGCCCCAGGAGCGGCAGTTAACAGACAGGCGGCGATACCATCTGACATGGGGCAGAAATCGTAGTAGTGCAGCGGGTCGTAATAGAGGTAGTTTTTGCCGTTTTCGATGTCGGCGAAATAGGTTTCGACCGGAATTTCATAATTCAGATGGGCATCAGGGTTTTGTGCCGCGAAGCGTTGAGCACGCTCAGTCAGTCGCGCCGAAAAGGACATCCATTCGTGGTTCGACAGGTTGAACTCGTCCATCAAGCTGCGCGCGACCAGGGCCCCACAGGCCGGCATAGTCAAGCCGTACTCAGCTTCTTCGCGATCGATAACGCCGGCGACAATGCGTGTTGCCGCAGCGGTTGTGGCGTCGGTCATTTTCTGGATACCGATGGCTAGAACCTGGTCATGCTGCCCGGAGGCAACTTCAAGGTAGGCAGCTTCAAAGGCGCTGGCGCCGGAGGAAGATGCGGTATCAACCAGAATTGATTTGGCACCACTGATGCCAAGTCGACCACTGATTTTTGCCGCTACATTGTCGATGCCGGAAAAGGCAAAAGGATTCTGGCTGCCGACAATGACACAGCCAATTTTCTGTTGAGATTCACTGTGGTTTTGCACCAGGGGTTTGAGCTGATCGACAAGTTCAAAAAAACTCATGGTCGGACGATGATGACCGTTGTATTTGCCAACCGGGAGCATGAAAGATTCGGCTAGATAGACAGGTCGTGGTTGGAAAGTCATCCGCTTCACCTCCTGCTAAGTAAGATTGGTAAAAAAAAACCCCGAAGACCTGGAGGGGGGGTAGGTCTTCGGGGCCGGAGTCTCCCGGAGGAGCTCCATTGTTCTTAAATTTACACGAAGCGTTTGTTGATGTAAAGTGAAAAAAACAAGCGGGAAGTGGAAAGTTATCGTTGTCCTTCAGGGCTGTTGTTCTGGTTTTTTGGCAGATTCATGGCAAAACGACTGCCTTTTCCGGGGAGCGAGGACACGTCGATAGTCCCATGGTGGGTATCAACGACCCATTTTACAATGGCCAAGCCTAGACCTGTGCCACCATCGTAATGGTGGATTTTTTTGTCAACCCGGTAAAATTTCTCAAAAATATGCTCCAGATGATGATTTTCTATACCGATTCCAGTGTCGCTGACGGCTATGGTGACCGATGATTCAGTAGCCTCGGCAGCGATGGTAACAACTCCTTGTGTAGGGGTGTAGCGAATAGCGTTGGTCAGCAAGTTAAGTAGTCCCTGGCGCAAACGAAGTTCGTCAGCATGGATAATGATATCATCGTCCGCGCAGTCTAATTCAATCTGAATCTCTTTTTCTCCGGCAAGAATCTGTCCCTGACGTTGCAGGTCGGTAAGTAGATGGGTCAAGTGGATTGAGCTTGGCTGTAGAGGGATTTCTCCGAGATCGCTCTTCGACAGAGTCAGCAGGTCATGGACAAGAAAGCCCATCCGCGTGATTTCTTCCAGATTGGATTCAAGCACCTGCTTGATATCGTGGCCTTCTTTTTTGCTGCGCAGAGCTATTTCTGTTTCACCCCGTAAAATCGTCAAGGGGGTACGCAGTTCGTGGGCAACGTGTGCCTCAAATTGACGAGCTCGGTGCAGAGCAGAAAACATCCGCTGGTTCAACTGATAAATGCTGTCAGCAAGTTGACGTAGTGCGGGTGATTTTAATCGGTCTGTGGGAAAGGGCTGTGGAGGATGATCCGGCCCACTGTTCTCAATCAGTGTGATTAATTGAATCAGGCTGGCGTCTTGCTGTTGACGCCGCAAATGGGGAAAATATAATGCGGTAGCGGCGAGAAGTAGAACGGAGCCGAGTAAAAGGACCAGACGCCAACGGAACAGTTGTGCGGTAGACGAGGTCAGATCAATGCTCAGGAGTTGGTAGGCAGAAGTTTGATCTGCATTTTTTGTTGGCCATAGCAGAGCCCGGCGAGTTTCACCCTGACTGGTAGTGAAAAAAAAAGTTTTCTTATTTGTTGGCGGATTGGCCGGCATGGTTATTTGTAAATGAGTCCCCGCTGAAGACAGGCATATCAAGTGTCCGCCTGGCGTATAGCGGGCAAAATGCCATTCGTCAAGCAGGTGGCTCAAGGGCGCAGCAGCCCATTCGCAGGGGGTTCTAGTGGGTGTTTCTTCTGGTGGCAGGGCTTGCTGGAGATAATCCAGTGTACTGGCAGTCAGCTTCAGCTCACCATCGATGCGGTCGAGCATCTCCCGATTCAGGGATGATTGCCACAAAAAACTACCAATCCCCAGAATAATTGCCAGGACTAACAGGGGGGCATAAACAAACTGTCTATTGAGCTCTGTTGGGAGGGGCAAACTATTCCGACTCCTTGAGCATGTAGCCAACGCCACGCACTGTGTGGATCAGTTTTTTGTCAAAGCCACGATCAATTTTCTTGCGCAGGTAGTTGACATAGACATCAATAATGTTGGTGAAAGTGTCAAAAGTATAATCCCACACCTGTTCCGCAATCATGGTGCGCGTTAAGCCTTGCTCGGGGTTGCGCATAAAATATTCCAATAGCGCATACTCTTTGGTGGTCAGCTCAATTTCCTTATTATTTCTCCAGACTTTGTGGGATACAGGATCAAGGCGCACATCGGCATAAAAGAGTTCTGCACCACGATCCCGGGCGTTGCGACGAATCAGCGCGTTGACACGAGAAACCAACTCAGCAAAAGCAAAAGGTTTGGTCAGGTAGTCATCACTGCCACTGTCAAGGCCGCTAACGATGTCGTCAATACTGTCTTTGGCTGTCAGGCAGAGAACCGGCGTTGTGATGTTTTTCCGGCGCAGAGCCTGGATGACGCTGAGCCCGTCCATTTCGGGTAACATGACGTCCATCAGTATAAGGTCATAGCTCCCGTTCATGGCCAAAGCTAGCCCTTCCTCACCATCTGCTGCCAGTTGGACAGAGAATTCTTCTTCTTCAAGCCCGCGCTTGATGAAACCGGCAACTTTTTTTTCATCTTCAACAACCAGAATGCGCATGGAGCTGTCTCCTTTAACCGGTGACCAGGCTATGACCTGTCGTGGCTAACCTTGATGGCGTCGCTAAAACTCACCAACTGCTACGTTGGCGCAATCGTCTTCCTGCTTCGATGTACATCAGTACGTCTCACTGCTCGACAATTGCGCTCCTTGCATTTGGCTCTTTTTGCTTTGCTATCTAATGATTTACTTTTTGCGAAAGTATCAACCTTCATGTGAAATAGGTGAAAGATGGTTGTCTCACGGAGCCGCAATTCAGTTGCTTAAGCGAACGGGTAGCGAAAAAACCTCTTAAGTAGTGCTTGCTCATGAGAAACCTCCGAGGATATTAACAGAGTCAGAAGTTCAGCGCAAGAATATTGATAGTGTTTTTTAATTTGCTTATAAGTTCATGGTCAGATTGATCAATCCAGACAGATGAAACTTTTTCCTCCGGGTGCGAAACGGTGAAAAAATAGAGATTATTTGTTGATTTTCATGCATAGATTCTGTTAATTAGTGATGATGAAAGAAAAATACGTATCTATAGATGTTAACGTAAGTGGCAAATTGGTTGAGTTGGCGAGCGCGGTGCTGATGGATCAGGGGAGTTGTGGTATTCTTGTAGAGGATCAACAACTCGATACTTTTGATGTGCCAGATACTCCTTTGGTTGCGGACAAGGACTATATCCTGACCGCTTATTTTGCGAACGAGGATCCTGTTGCAATGCTGTTGGCCCGGTTAACTTCGGCTTTTTCGCAGATGCCGGTGTGTGCTGCTGGTGCGATCAGTTTGACTGCTAGTGAGGCTTTGCCTCAAGTTGATTGGGCTCAGAGCTGGAAACAACACTTTACCGGCTTTCAGATAGGCAATCGTCTGATTGTTCATCCAAGTTGGGAAACTCCGCGCGTCGAAGAAGGTCAGGTCGCTATTGAAATTGATCCGGGCATGGCCTTTGGTACCGGAACCCACGCGACCACCCGCTTGTGCCTTGAGGCGATTGTCGAACAACTGGAAAGTCGTCAGCGTCCGCTCAAACTGCTCGATGTCGGTACCGGCTCAGGCATATTGGCTATTGGTGCTGCAGCATTGGGCTGTGACCAGGTCGTGGCGACAGATATTGATCTGGTTGCCTGTGGTGTTGCGCAGGAGAATGTCGAGCGCAATAGCCTTGTTGATCGGGTAAAAATAACTACAGAGCCTCTTGAACTCATCGAAGGTACTTATGATCTGGTCGTTGCCAATATTCTTGCCGAGGAAAATATTCGTCTCAAGGATGCGTTGATTCATCACTTGCAGCCTGGGGGGTGGCTGATTTTATCCGGAATCCTCAAGGAAAAGGAACCTCTTGTGTCTGCAGCTTTTGCCGGCTCTGAGATGGTCGCTATACCGCCACGCAGCCAGGAAGATTGGGTCTGTCTTGTGTATCAGCTGCAGAAAGTGACATGAGAAGTTTTTTTGTAGCGGATGTGGATTTCCGACTGAACGAAAGTATCCTGTTACCTGAGGCCGTACACCATCACCTGATTAGGGTATTAAGGCTCGAGCCGGGAGCTGAATTTCGCCTTTTTGATGGGTGCGGACGGGTTGCCGAAGCTGTGTTGCAGAAGGATGGACTTGCTCGCTTGTGTCAGGTCAACGACACGGTGGCGGCACCATGTCGGATTCAGCTGATTCAAGGTGTTCCCAAGGGTGACAAAACCGAACTGATTCTGCAAAAAGGGACAGAGTTGGGAGTCAGTCAGTTTCACCTGGTGACTACTGAACGCAGTGTTGTCCGTTTTAAACGCGAGACGCGTCAGCGGTTGCGCTGGCAAAAAATTATCCAGGAGGCAGCTCGACAGTGTGGCCAATATCATCTGCCCGTGCTGCAGTACAGTGATTCTCTGAAGGCGGCTATGGAAACTGCAGACGCCGATGTTAAGCTGTTGTTTGTGGGAGCAGAGTGAGGCTCCTCTTGCGGATTTTGACCACGGATCAACATCAGAAGAGATTTCAGTCGTGGCCCCGAAGGATTACCGATACCGAGCCGCTTCGGCGATCTCCAGGGTTTATCAAGCCATCGCTTTGGACCAAAAATTTGCGTACGAAGCCGCCGGTCTTGCGATAATCGCAGTTTTTACAATATCTTTATGGTGATTTATCCGGTAGATCGGGTTCAATCAAGTAAATCTTTTATCATCTGGAAAAGGACATGTCATGAAATTGCCCCAGGAAATTGTGGCTACAACAACTTCGACTATCTCGACAGCTGCAAAAAAAGTGCAGCGAGATCTGGCAGAGATTTAAGCAGCGCTTTGGAATCCAAAAGTGTTCTGTTCCCCGGAGTCTCGGCAGCTGTAGTGGCTAATCAGGTTGAAGACGAAGATCTGCTTGCAGCTGAGAGCTTCAGGGTGGCTGCTGCAACTTGGCGCCCGAGGCCGGAGTGCATGTAATCGGGCTGCCCATACAGACTCGGTAGATGATTCCGCTGGTGATGAATTTCGGAGTTCTGACTTTTATAGGGGAGAGAGCAGCGAAGGAAGATCTTTTCATTTGATGAACTGTTTGAAGAGGCTCACAAGAAGATGATATGGAAAAGGAGAATATGAAGCGCACAAAAACCGATAATGCTTTCAGCCTAAACAAGAGAAAAAAATTTTTACTTTTGATATTTCACAAGTGAATGAAAACATGGGAGATGAATTTCAGTTTTTTGATACGAAAGGGCATCGCAGATACCGGAAGCAGATAAATTCAACGCCGGAACAAGCGAGATTTACAGAGGCCCCTCCGACCCGCACGATTTACCGGAGTCTTCAGCGAGTCGTGGAGGCTCAGCAACCATCCTCCTGCTCCAGACCCAATGAATGTTGCCGCAGCAGCGGTGCTAATTCACCTGATAGCAGGGCCTTGGCCCGGTGATACCCTTTCAGCGTCGGACGGCGAGCCTTCTTTCAAAGTCAAGACGTTAGAAGAAAATGCGCTGGATAACCCGGATATCGAACAACGTCAGGAAGACTCTTTTTCAGAAATAACAGCGGAAGAACTGTCAAGCGCAGCAGAGTTTGTGCCGGAGGGGTTGCCGGCATCTCTGGGCGAGCGGTTCGCATCCTTTATTTATGATGCCGTGATCCTGATCATTATTGGACTGGGCTTCGTCGTTGCTGCAGAGTTGTCCATGTCCAGAGAAACCGGCCCATTGCCGACCCTCGATACCCTGATTGACTTGTCAGTACCCTATTTTCTGGTGTTTTTTTCCCTTACTTTCGGATATTTCACCCTTTTTCATTTTCTCGCCGGCCAAACCCCCGGCAAAATGCTGACCGGCTTGCGGGTAGAAACCAGTGGCGGTGAGTCACTGACCTTTTCCCAGGCCTTTTTACGCAGTGTCGGTGGCTTGTTGCAGCTTCTCCCCTTGGGTCTTGGCTATCTGCAGCTACTGTTCAGCAGCGAGGGCCGTGGCTGGAATGACCGCCTCGCCGATACTCAAGTTGTCAAGGTTGTGTCAAATAATAATTTACCCCATTCTTAACGCGATAAAAGATTCTAGATCGGGGCACTTGATGAATTCATTGTGTTCAAGCTCCCAGGCGATGGTAGAATTTGGCATCGGGCCATAGTCATGTCCAGGATATACAATGGTCGTTTCCGGCAGCTTTTTCAGGCGCTGCAGGCTGGTGTAAAGGTGGTTCACGTTGCTGCCCGGCAAATCGGCTCGACCGCAACGGCTGACAAACAGGGTATCTCCTGAGATAATTCCTGCCGGCGTGACAAATACTACCGAACCGGGTGCATGTCCGGGGGTGTGCATGACAGTGATGAACGAATTGCCGATGGGTAATTTCATTCCCTCTGCCAGCGGGATATCGGCGTCAGGAACAGCATCCGGATGGGCAGCAAGTTTAATTTTCCCTGCGGCCAGGATGTCACCATTCCCTTTGATATGATCCTGATGGCCGTGGGTGTTAAGTAGAAGACGCAAGGTAATTTTGCGCCGGGCGGCTTCATCAAGAACAAGCTGCGGCCGCATGGACGGGTCGACAACTGCACCTTCGCGAGTTTGAGGACAATAAATCAGATAGGAGAAATTCTCCATATCACTTGTCTTTAGCTGAATGATCTCAAGGGCTACCATGGGTAGGTCACCGGTTCCTGTTTGCCGATATGGCGGATTTCCATGCTGATAATTTTAAAGCGATCCCCTGTTTTGTGTACCACCCATTCGTCCCCCTCTTCGGGTGGTTGAGGAAACTCGCGGGAACCCAGAAAAACGTCTTCATTGCCGATCATTCCCCACCAGTCGAGGGCGCCGGTCTGCCAGATCTTGGTCTTCAGAAAAAAGGCCATTGTTTCTCCTGTGCATAGTAGTAAGTGGTTGAGCGATTTCAGCTTAAACCTTATACTAGCAGAGAGGGTTGGGCAGCGACAACCATGGAAGAGGGAGTGATAAGGCAATGAGATTTACCAAGATGCATGGTGCCGGCAACGACTACGTTTATGTCAATTGTTTTGAAGAGCATATTGACGACCCTGCGAGTCTGGCTCAGCAAGTCAGTAATCGCAATGTTGGCATTGGTTCTGACGGATTGATCCTGATTTTGCCATCAAGCCGCGCTGATCTGCGTATGCGTATGTTCAATGCCGACGGTAGTGAGGCAGAGATGTGTGGCAATGGCATTCGCTGCGTTGCTAAATATGCTTATGACCATGGCCTGACTAAAAAAACCGACATCAGCATCGAAACCGGTCATGGTGTTTTGAGTCTGCACCTGTTTGTTAACAGTTGCGGGGGGGTTGAACGGGTGCGTGTCGCTATGGGGCAACCGGGACTGACCCGTTCGCTGTTGCCGATGACCGGTTCGGCCAACGAACAGGCATTGAATGTTCCTCTCGAGATTGCCGACCATTCCCTTGAGTTGACTTGTGTTTCCATGGGGAACCCCCATGCGGTTATTTATGTCGATGATGTGGAGCAGTTCCCAGTCACCCAGGTTGGCCCGCTGATTGAACATCATTCCTGGTTCCCCAAGCGCACTAATGTGGAATTTGTCCAGATCCTCTCGGCTGGTGAGGTGATTCAGCGTACCTGGGAGCGTGGTGCCGGTGAAACCCTGGCCTGTGGTACCGGAGCGGCAGCGGTGACGGTCGCCGGGGTGTTGACTGGAAGAACCGAGCGCAGAATCACCAATCACCTGAAGGGTGGCGATCTGTTCATGGAGTGGCTTGATGGCGGAGAGGTGTTAATGACCGGTCCGGCTGTCGAAGTCTTCAGCGGGATTTATGCCCCAGGCTAAATAAGGTTACATGATGAAAGCGGTTCTCTTTGATCTGGATAACACCCTCTATTCACCACGCTGTGACCTGTTTTCCCTGATTGATGTGCGGATCAACCGCTATATGGAAGAATTTGCCGGCATTGCCATTGCCGAAGTTGATGGATTGCGGCGCCGTTATTGGCGCGACTACGGGGCGACCTTGTTGGGCTTGATCCGTCATCATGAGGTCGATCCGGAGGATTATCTCGACTACGTTCATGATGTAGATGTCGCCAGTCGTCTGACCCCTGACCCTGGTCTGCGCGCTGTGCTGAAAGATTCCGTTATCCCCAGTTATGTCTTTACCAACGGCTCGCGTTGCCATGCTGATCGGGTGCTGGGTGTTCTTGGTATTGAGGATCTGTTTGTTGATGTTTTTGATATCCGTATTGCCCGGTACCAGCCCAAGCCCAACCCCGATCCTTATCAGCAGGTACTGGGACGGCTTGCTTTGCAGGGGAAAGACTGTGTCATGGTTGAAGACCAGCTGCAGAATCTGAAAACCGCCAAGATTTTCGGTATGACCACCGTCCTGGTTGCCCCTGAAGGGCAGATTCATGGTGATGTTTCCTGTGTCGACAGTCATCTCCACGCAGTGGGCGACATCGCTCCCTTGCTCCATCGCTGGCGTACCGGTGTTCGTTGATGGTGGAGCCATTTCAATCCTTCCCCTTGCTGCTTGGTACCCACGTCTCAATTGCCGGGGGAATGGAACAGGCTTTTTCCCGTGCCAACACCATCGGTGCTACCGCCATCCAGATTTTTACCCGCAATGCCAGCCGTTGGCAGGCTCCTCCCCTGACCGAAGGAACCGTCGTAGCCTTTTGTGCGGCCCGACAAGCAAGTGCTGTGCATTATGTTGCTGCCCATAGCAGTTATCTGCTGAATCTCGCCAGCCCCGATCCGAACCAGCGTCAACGCTCAATCGTTACCTGTCTTGACGAACTGGAGCGTTGCCGGAGATTAGGGGTTGAAGCGCTCGTTATCCATCCCGGCTCCCATAAAGGGGAAGGGGTCACTGCGGGCCTGACGACCTTGTGTCGGAGTTTCGAGCAAATTTACCGACAAGCCGGCGAAGATGTAACCATTCTACTGGAAAATACTGCTGGTCAGGGCGCTTCTCTGGGTGCGTCTATGGACGAGTTAGCCTGGGCGCTTGAGCGTCTTGACAGCAACAGTTTTGGCCTCTGTCTGGATACTTGTCACGCTTTTGCAGCCGGCTACGATATCAGCACCCCACAAGGTTATGAGCAACTGATGGAGCAGATTGATCGGTTGATCGGTATTGACCGCTTACAACTTTTTCATCTTAATGACAGTAAGAAGCCCTTAGGTTCGAGGGTGGATCGCCATGAACATGTCGGTCAGGGATTGATCGGCGTTGAGGGATTTCGGTGTTTGATGCGAGATCAGCGCTTTGCTCACTGTCCCAAAATTACCGAAACGCCGCCGGGGGAGAACAATTATAATGATCTGGAAAATCTGGCTCTGTTGCGACAACTAGCGCAAGGCCATAGCTGAATAGTTACGAATAAATAAAGGACAAATTATGCGTGCGGTTGTTCAACGAGTCACTCAGGCAGGAGTGACGGTAGCAGAAAAAAAAGTTGCAGCGATCACAACCGGGCTGCTGGTATTGTTGGGGATAGAAAAGGGGGATAATCACAAGGACGCCACTTATCTGGC
Organism: Deltaproteobacteria bacterium; assembly: GCA_018399135.1. GTDB lineage: Bacteria > Desulfobacterota > Desulfuromonadia > Desulfuromonadales > Geopsychrobacteraceae > Pelovirga. The sequence continues at coordinate 68,997 of JAGYPB010000003.1, forward strand.
GGAGAAAATTGCCGGATTGCGGATTTTTGAAGATGCGGCTGGTAAAATGAACTTGTCCGTCAGCGAGATAAACGGCGGGGTGCTGGTAGTATCGCAGTTCACCCTTCTTGGCGATTGTCGCAAAGGTCGGCGCCCAGGCTTTTCAAGTGCGGCGCCACCTGATTTGGCTGCACCCCTGTGTGATCATGTTGTTGATTTGTTGAGAGGTTTGGGAATGAAGGTTCAGACCGGGGTTTTTGGCGCTGATATGGCAGTGGATCTGGTGAATGATGGGCCGGTGACAATGCTGATTGATAGCAGAAGGTTGTTTTAGCTGGAGGGCAAAATGAGAATATTGATCCTGATGGTTGTAATGTGCACCTTTCCTCTGGTAGCGGTGGCAACCTTGTATACCTGCCGTGACAGCGAAGGGCGGCTTCATGTCACCGACAATCTGCAGTCCCTGCCGGATGAATGTCGAAGCGGTGCCCGTCAGGTGGAAGCCACCGATCCCGATAATCTGCAATTTGTTCCAGAGCGTACTCCGGCTCCAGCGGTTGATAGCCGCTCCGAGTTTCAGCGCCAGTTGCTCGAACAACAGCGCCGGCAGCAGGAGCAGGACAAGCGCGAAGAACAGATGATCCAAGAGGCGCGGGGGCTGGCAGAGAGGTTTAAACAGGCTCAGCAGGATCGCCGCAATGCCATCAGACGCTGGAGCGCCGATTCACGTCGTACGATTGAACAGGCTGCCGATGATATGGCTGCTGCCCGTAGCGGTAAGCAGCGGATGCTGATAAACCTTGAGCAGCAGCGGGTGTCGACAGGGACCGCAGAACAGGTGCGAGCGCTTCTTGAACAGATCAGTGAGCCCTGATTGTCGGGGCCAATAAAGACAGTGGTCGCTACTCTTTCTTAAGCAGGTCGTTTATTCGAGTGCGCAACCGCAAAAAGGCTTCATGGTTAATTGAACGAATTTTTGGCAGATCCACTTTGATGTCATGGCTGATCCGTCCTGGATTCTTGTCAAACAGCAGGATCCGCTCCCCGAGCAGCAGCGCTTCAGTGACATCGTGGGTAACAAAGAGAATCGTTGGTGCAAATTGCCGTCGAAGTTCCTGCAACAGGCTCTGCATCTGCTCACGAGTCTGGGCGTCAAGGGCGGCAAAGGGTTCGTCCATGAGAAGAATCCGAGGTTGTAGAATCAACACCCGCGCCAACGCCACCCGTTGTTTCATCCCTCCTGAAATCTCTCGCGGCAGATAGTCACCAAAGTCGCTTAAGCCAACCAGATCGATAAAACGATCAACTTCCTGACGCTTCCGACGTCGGCTTAAGGGGCTATTGACAAGTCCGAAAGCGATATTTTCTCTGACCGTTAACCAGGGGAAAAGGGCATCTTCCTGAAAAACCATGCAGCAGGCCGGGCCTGGGTGGTGCATGGGCTCGCCATTGAGAAGGATCTTGCCGGCACTGGGTTTAATAAAGCCGGCCAGCAGTTTGAGCAGGGTCGACTTGCCACAGCCGCTGGGGCCAAGCAGGCAGACCAGCTCTTTTTGCGCTACGCTGAAAGAAAGATCTTTCAAGGCACTGATCTGTTCATTAGCATCTGATGTAAAGCGCTTGACCAGGCCATTGACCTCGAGAATCACCGGTTCAGCGATGATGTCCTGACGAGGGTGAATGATCTGCAGGTGGCCACGACTCATGTTAGTCTCCGCGCGCTTTTGAAAAACAGGCGCAGCAACAGGTGCAGGCCGGTGTCGCACAATCGGCCGATCAGGGCAATCAGGATAATACCGACGATGATGATGTCATTGCGTCCAAGCATGCGGGCATCCATGATCACTGCACCAAGACCGTTGGGAACGCCGGTGAGTTCACCAAGAACCAGATAGGCCCAGGAGACCCCCATCCCCAGCCGCAGACCGGTAACAATATGGGGCATTGCCGCCGGTAGCAACACCCGGTAAATGCGGCGCGTGCGGTTCATGCCGAGCATGGTGCCGGCCTGGGTTAAGATGGGATTGATCTGTCGGGCACCAGCTTCAACATTGAGAAAGATGGGAAAAAAAGCTGCCAGTGCTACCAGGAAAACGGTGGTTTTAAGGCCGATGCCAAACCAGATCAAGGCCAGAGGGAGCCAGCAGATACCTGGAACTGCGCGCAAGGCATTGAGAGTGGTACCCAGGAGTAACTGGATGCTGTTAAGCCGCCCGGATAACAATCCTAATGGCAGACCAATGGCGGTCGCCAGGGAAAAACCGAGGAGCACGCGACCGATGCTGGCACTGAAGTCCCCCCAGAAGCGGCCGGTATAAATTCCTTTTTGCGGATCGCCAAGAATATAATCCAATCCGGCAACAAGAACCTGCTGAGGATGGGGGAGCAGATAGTTCGGGATCATTTCCCGGTGGCTGAGCAGGTGCCAACCCAGCAGCAGAAAAACAGGAAGAACCCACGGCAGGCTCTGCCGCAGCCAGATATTGGGGCGTCCTGTTCTCATTGATGAATACTGGCCCTCCGGACAAAAGACAGATCGAAAAGCTGCTCATAATCAGGTTGCCGACTGATGATGCCTAGTGCCTGCATCTGTTTACCCAAGGCACGTACCTGGGCGATGAAGGTGTCATCCATATCCCAGGTAAGCTCCATGTTACCGGCGGCTTGTTCGAGAACCGCTAGTTGGGCGCCGAATTCTGAGGCAGTTTGTAGCCATGTCTGTGGGTTGGCGTTAAGCCAGTCAGTAGCAGCAGCATGGGCGCTGACCAGCTGCTGGACAACCTCGGGGTTATGCTCGATGGTTGAGCGGTTGACAATCATCGCTGCGTTAATGGTGCCGACGGAATCTTCAAAGTAGGGGTAGGTGAGGATACGACCGAACCCCTGAACCATCGCCAGGGTCGGGAAGGGCTCCCCCGATAAAAAAGCATCGATGTTCCCTCGCGCCAGGGCTATTCCCATATCAAAAAAATCCACTCGCATCAGTTTGACGTCGCTGCCGGCGGACAGACCGTTCTGCCGCAGGGTTTCCCGCAATAAGATTTCATGCATGGTTCCCGGTACATAGCCGATGGTTTTGCCTTTCAGCTCTGCTACCGATGTAATGCCACTGTTGCTGCCGACCACCAGAGCCGAGGCGCGGTTACACAAAGCGGCGACAATAACGATTGGCTGTCCGAGGGAAGCGGAGTGGATGGCATGGGCGAGGGTGGTGCCGGCCATCACCAGACTTCCCGCAAGGAGCGCCGTTTTCTGGTCGGCCGGGTTAGTGAAGGTGCGGACATCAATCTTGATCTCAGCTGGCATGAAATCCTGATAGAAAAAAGGCTGAATGGTCTGAGCCGTCTTCCAGGTGCCCACCCTTAATTCATCGGCAAAGCCGGCGGTCGGAAACCCAGCTATTATGATCAAAACAAAAGCTGTCAGGAACTTGCGAAAAAGCTGATAAGAAAACAGATTCATCACAGTGCCTTGTGGTTGGGAGCAGTTGTTGCCGAGCCATAGCAGTTGGAGGAGAGCAAGGGGTCAAGGTTCATTTCTCGCTGGATCTGTTGACAGGCTTCAATACCGTGTCCGCGGCCTTTGCCGGTGTCGTCGATACCGTCGCGCGGGCTGGAACCCACTTCAGGGAAGAACAGGTTGGCTCCGGCCATGAGGGATGCGGAGTGTGGCTCATGGGTGCAATGGGCTTGGGGAATATTTCCCATGATCAGTCGGCTGACGGCAACCAGTCGCGCCATTTCCAGTTCGGTAATCATGCCGAATTTTTCCATGGGTGAACCGGGAAAGTTGATACGGCGCATGACTCCGCTGTAGGTTGCCCCATTGTCGCGGGCCAACAGCATCAGATCGACTATCTCTTCGGCACTATGTTCCGGACCGACGGGTTCGATGCAGTTAGCCCAGTGCAGACCAACCTCGCGCAGAACCTTGATGGTAGCGATCCGCTTATCGCGATTCAAGGGAGTGTCACGCCCCTCACCCAGCCTGACAGCATGATATGCGCTGACAAATCCGGCCTTGAGGAGTTTTTCCCCTTCTCGATGGTTGATGTCGCGCGTGTTGGCTACCAGCGGGGTTGAAACTTCGCGACTGAGGATTCGGCCGATTTCCAGCAGCTTCTCGAATGGGTAGGAGCCGGTCGTCATCAAATTCAACCCATCAGCATGCTGACTCTCCGCATGTTTCGCCCAGGTGACTACCTGCTCGATGGGAAACTCGGTTTTTTCTGTGAAAATACCGGCCGTGTAAGTCAGACTACAGAACAGACAATCCAGGGGACAGGGTTCAATGTTAAGGCCGATATGGAAGTGGTTCTCCCCTTTGGATCCGAACTGCTCTTTTGACATCCGGTCAGCGGTGGCCATCAGCTGATAGCAAACCTCTGAATGCAGGGGAATGGTCATCAGTTGCAGCGCTTCTTCGCGAGTAAGAAGGGTATATTCCAGAGCCTTGGAAAAAATATCCTGATAGCGCAGGTGTAGTAATGTCACTGCTGAAACCTTTCTGAGGATTGAGGGTTATTCTGTAAAAGTAACACAATTGCCGGTGTGGAAACATCCATCACCGGCAATTGAAATTGTATCTTTTGGTATATTTATTCAGTTGTCGCTCTTGGCGCAGGATCCGAAGATCCGGTGCTGAACAGATACCTTTTGGTTTTGAAGTTTTGGGCAGATCACCCTCAGGGTTTAACAACATCACCTGGGAAGGCTTTATTGTAAGCTTCCTGCCCTTTGGTCAGAACAAACAGCCGGCTTGGGTCGATGCCATTTTTCTGCAAGTAATCGTAAGGTCTGGTGGCACCACTACCGCCGCGTGGACAGATAACGACTATATCTTCAGTGGTTGCTTTGGCTCTAGCCAGGACAATCTCCAGTTTGCGGTAATCGTCTTCAGATTCAAGTGGGCGGGCGAAGGTCTGAACGGCTACCGGCAGATAACCGCTGGCAAACTCCTTGGGGTTCTGGGTTGAGAAGACCATCAATCTTCCGTGCTCAACGTCACCGGCATCAAGTCTGGTTTTGAACTCTTGTGGTGAAATGTGGTTGTAGTCTTTAGCAATAACGGTAGATGTCAGGGTCAAAGACAGGGCGAAGGTCAGACAGAGGATAAGATACTTGTTCATTTTTTTTCTCCTGGTGATGTTGGGTTAATTGGAACAGCTTGGTTGTGGGGGTTTTTTTGCAAGTTCTGACCGAGTACGGATCTTCTGATAGATCACCGGAATCAGGGACACGATGGCAATCAGGAACAGGCCGATCAGGAATGTCGGAGAGATCTTGCCCTGAAATAGGTCAAGTAGTGAGCTGGAAAACACAATAAAAGCAATGCAGCCGGGTAGCATGAAGATGAAGGTGGCCAGGGCGTAATGGCTGAACTTGATGCCGGTCAGGCCGAAGGCGTAGTTGAGCAGATTGCGCGAAAACAGGGGATCAGTCGGAGTCAGGGGCGACCATCTTCCACCCCTGCTCGGCGACCCGTATATCCAGTTGCTCTCCAGCGCGCGCCGCTCAAGCGGCTTTTGATCAGATCGCGGGCCAGGTAGCGCGGATACCAAAAAGGCGACGCAGGCGCCGGCTGTCGCCGAGGTAATACTGCCAGATCACCCCCCAGAAGGGGCCAAACAGGATGCCACCGACGATTGTCATCGGCAGCCCGGGCAGAAACAGTGTCGGTGTCAGGGTAGACCGCCATATAGATCAATCTGGTGCAAGATGCCATACTGTTGCAGGAAACCGCGCAGCCAAGTTCCCGTTCCTAAATGGCCCGCTGATACCGGTCTGATGGGCTACGATGACGGCGATGACCAGAGCTGAAATAATGGCGAGTTTGAGGGTGAGTGACCCGGGCTGTTTGGCTGGCGGCGGAACAAGGTCTGTTCCCGGTTGTTGCTGCTGCGGTGAAATCGCGCTGCAGGGTTTTCTTGAACTGCCGCCGCCGCAGATAGGTCAAGGGGGCTTTGGTGACCTTGTGTTTGGCCGTTAGAGCGGTTTGCGGTTGAAATATCAGATCCAGAACATGGCCGGTTGTGGTTTTTCCACTGAAACTGTTGGTGCAGCCGGCACAGTAACTGACAATCGGCTTGCCTTGTGCTTCGTCGAGGCGCTGATCAATCCACTGCTGTGACTGTTCCGGCACCAGACAACTCGTGCCGCCCCCTTCACCGCAACAGATGGTGAGTTCCCTGCTGTGGGGCATTTCCATCACCTTGAAACCGGCCCTTAACAGCAGTTGTCGCACCGCATCCTGCACCGTGGCATCTGAACGGGTAACACAGGGATCGTGAACAGTAACAAGGGTTTTTTTTGTGGCCTCTGCTAACGCTGGTGCCGGCGGGTGTTCAGCCAGAGCCTCGTAGATCGTCCGGGTGGTCAGCTCGGGCGCATACTGAGTGAACACGCTGGAACAATTCGGGCAAGCGACCAGCACCTGTTTGATGCCATGGGTTGTCAGGTAGTTGCTCAGTTCCTCAAACATGGTCGCAAAATGACCATGATCCCCTAAATCATGGGAGGGTTTATTGCAGCAATCCAGCACAATACCGAGGGCTGGAATGAGCTGTTGCAGATATTCAAAAACTCTGTTGGTGGTTTCCGCACGGCTTCCAACCAGGGCGCAGCCGGGAAAAAAGATGGTATCGCAGTTATCCGGCAGGGCATACCAGCTATAGGCTCTGGAATTGCCGGTGCGCTCGTATTTGCGCAGGCCGCGATGTTCCGGCAGGTCGGACAGGCCATGAGCAGAAGCCTCACGGCGCATTTCAAGAAACATGCGCGCCGGGTCAAGACCATCCGGGCAAACTTGGGTACAGAGTCCGCAAAGATGACATTCAAAGGCTCGGGTCAGCAATCCCGGGCTGCCATGATTATAATCAGACGCCTGTTGCAGTGGATCACCGTAGCGCGTGAGGAAATGACATTCAGCAACACAGACGCCGCATTGGGTGCAGTTGTGTTGGTGGTCGTCAAGTTGCCGGCGCAGATCCGGAACGATTGTTTGGGTATCAGCCGTAGCTGTCAGGGGCGTCAATGCCTTGCCTTGTCAGATAGGAATTGAATCGAAAAACCTCTCAAGCAAAATAGAATAATCATTTCACCTCCGCATGCATGCTAAAAGGTTGACTTGACAGGGTCAAATGGATAATTTTGATTAATCCGATGGTGGCTATTGCATAAACCGATAGGAGTATTTATGACCCTGCGTCAGCTTGAATTGTTTGTAGCGGTTGCCGAAACCGGCAGCTTTTCCCGTGGCGGTGAATTCTTGTCCCTCACCCAGTCAACGGTGAGCCAACATATTGCCGCCCTTGAAGAAGAGTTTGGCGCAAGACTTCTTGATCGAATCAGTAAAGGGGTTGTGCTTACTGCCGGAGGAAAAGTTTTTCTCCACCAGGCCCGCATGATTATCGCCGAGGTTGATCAGCTTAAACAGGCGATGAATCGTTTTCACGGTATAGATCATGCCGTTCTTGAATTGGGCGCAAGCAATATTCCGGCAAATTATCTGGTGCCAAGGCTGCTGCCAATATTGCATAAGCGCTATCCGGGAATTGAAATGAATGTTCGGATGGGGGATACGCAGCAGATTCTCAATGATATCCGTGATCAGCACGTGGAGTTAGGTTTGGTGGGCGGTCGAGTTGAAGATGACCTTTACCGTTACACCCCGGTGATGTCGGATGAATTGATTTTGATTGCCGGCATCGATCATCCTCTGGGTCAGGTTGCAACGATCAGTCTGGGGCAAGTGTTTGAACTGCAACTGGTGGTTCGTGAACCGGGTTCCGGAACCTGGCAGAGTCTTTATAATGCCCTGCTCAAAGCGGGCTGTGATCCCCAGTCATTGCATGTGCTCGCGCGCCTGGGAAGCAACGAAGCGGTACGTCGTACCGTTGCTTCCGGCTATGGCTGTGCCTTTGTTTCAGATCTGTCAGCCAGGGAAAGTATCCAGCGTGGGGAATTGCACCGGGTTGAGGTTGATGGATTACAGATTGTCCGGCAACTCTGGCTGGCAGAGATGGCTGAGCGCACCAGCTCCCCGGCGGCTCAGGCGGTAAAACAGCTGGTTATTGAAAACTTCGGAAGCGGGGAACGCTGAGAACGTTAAGATCGGTCAGCAAAGCTTTACATTAACGGTTTTCTGATTATAATGTTATGCGTTATTTTTATCTGACAAAATACCAATAATTTTCAAGGGTCTATTCATTACTAATGAAAAGGAGTGATGCTAATGAGAAAACAGATTGTACGCTATGTAGGTAAACCTCTGTGCCTTTTCCTTGCCCTGTGCTTTCTTACTGTCGATGTCGGTATTCATACCGCGCAGGCAGGGATGATCAGTACCGAAACGGTTCTTGCTGCGCAGGCCAATAATGAGGCGCGCACGCAGGTGGTGGATTTTTTCGCCCGTGAGGATGTCCAGCAGGTCATGGTATCTCAAGGGGTGGCTGCGGATGAAGTGGCTGCACGGGTGGCCAGCCTGTCCGATGCTGAAGTCATGCAGATTGCCAACGAACTTGATCATCTTCCCGCAGGGGCCAGTTTGGGTACAGTGGTCGGTGCCGTCCTCTTTATTTTTGTGGTGCTGCTCGTCACTGATATTTTGGGATATACAAAGGTTTTTACCTTTGTCCAGCCTATTCGCTAGATGTTAACAGGTAAGTTAAAAAGCGCAGGTGGGCGGTGGCTAACCTGCGCTTTTTTTTGTATTGGTACTCTGCTCACCAGCGGCTGTAGCACCTATCAATATCAGAGCGCTTTGCGCCCTGAGCCACAGCGTGTTCAACTCGCTGAAGTCCCCTTCTTTGCACAGGAAGAGTACCAGTGTGGGCCGGCAGCGCTGGCCATGCTGCTGGCGTGGAATGGTGAGGATATTTCCTTGCCGCAACTGGTAGAGCAGGTTTACTCACCGGCACTTCAAGGAAGTCTGCAGCCGTCTATCGTTGCTGCTGCCCGGCGGCAGGGTTATTTGGCGTATTCCCTCAATGGCTGGTCTGAGCTGATAGCTGAGCTTAAAGGCGGACAACCGGTGATGATAATTCAAAACCTTGGTTTGTCCTGGTATTCACGGTGGCATTATGCCGTGGTCATTGGTTACGATCAGGAAGATGGAACGGTGCTTCTCCACTCGGGGGTCTATCCCGAAATGACCATGTCTATGGGGGTTTTCGAGCGTACCTGGCGGCGCGGTGATTATTGGGGGCTGGTTGTCGTCCCTCCGGATAGTATGCCGGCCAGCGCTACCGAAAACGCTTTTCTGAGCGCCGTTGTCGGTCTTGAGCGGGCACAACAGTTTTCTGCGGCCAGGGCAGGTTATCATGCTGCTGTTGATAAGTGGCCCAACAGTTTTGTTGCATGGATGGGGATGGGTAATAGTAGTTATCAAGCTGGAGATATGGACACAGCTATCCATTCTTTTCGTCAGGCAGCTGCGCTACAGCCGGAAAGCGGCATTGCGCTGAACAATCTGGCCCTGGTTCTGGCGGTGGTCGGGTCGCGCGTTGAGGCACTGGATGTGATTGATGAAGCCATCACCCGCGGGGGGGAATTACAAGGTGCTTTCCGGCAGACCCGAAAAAAAATAATAGCTGGAGAAATGCCGGTAAAATGAGCTGCCGTTGTCTGTGCAACGGTGGCAGTAATGGTCATTTAAGCAGTTTGTTGATAACCTCCCGGTACTTGGTTTCGATAACGTGACGTTTCTTTTTCAGCGTGTTGGTCAATTCTTCGCCGGCAGTAAATTCCTTGTCTAAAAAATGAATGTTCTGAAGTTTTTCAAAAGGTTTGAATCCTTTTTTTGTATTCAACAACTTATTGATTTCGACTTTGACCCGATCCAGAACCTTTTGATCAGAAAGCAGCTGATCCTTGGTTTCTGCCAGTTGTTCAGCTTTGTCGGCAATAAACTCACGTAACAGATCCATATCAGGTACGATCAGCGCACCAAGCCCTTTTTTATCCTGTCCGACCAGAACCGCATCGGTGACAAAGGGGAGTTGGGTAATGGTTGACTCAATCCGACTGGGATCAATATTTTCACCACTGGCCAGAACAATAATTTCTTTTGAGCGACCAGTAATCACCAGCTCGCCGCTCAATGTCAATTTGCCCAGATCGCCGGTGCGAAAAAAACCGTCAGCAGTGAAAGCGTTACGATTTTCTTCGTCGTCCTGGTAATAGCCTGGGAATACCTGCTCTCCACGAACCTGAATTTCCCCTTCTTCTCCAGCGGGCAGTTTCTGACCCTCTTCAGCGACAATTCGCAGTTCCGTCCCTTTTGTGGGTGGCCCCAGGGTGCCGAAAATCTCACAGTTCAGTGCCCGTCCGGCAATGGCTGGTGCGCATTCGGTCATGCCGTAGGCGTTGACGATGCGGATGCCGATGGCATCGATCCACTCATCCAGATAGGTTGGCAAACTGCCACCACCACTGATCGCCATGCGTAAGCGTCCCCCAAAACGCGTTTGCACTGCCGCGAGTTTTTTCAGGGCGAAACGGTAAGGTAATAACAGGCTAACTAGCATACTGAGGGAGATCAGTTTTTCCCAGACAACAATCAAGGGGTTGCTGTGGTGAAATCGTGGTAACTGGTTTTTCAGGCGACGCCGGTGAAAACGATAAGTGACAGAGATAGTTACGAGCTTTTTAAAGATGCGCGCCTTACGCGGATCCTGTTTTTCAAGGGTTTGATTGATCTTGCTGTACATCGATTCCCACAGCCGCGGCACCGTTGCTACCAGAGTAGGCTGGTAGGTTTCCAGATCGGCAGCAAAGGTTTTGATGCTTGAATAAACGGTGCAGCACCCTTGTGATAAAGCAAGATATTCACACGCCCGTTCAAAAATATGCCAGCTTGGCAGAATGGAGACAAAGCTGTCGGTTTCTTTAAGGGCAATGATTTCCGGCAGGGTGTGGACATTGTACATAATGTTGCGGTGGGTGAGGATGACCCCTTTGGGATTGCCGGTGGTTCCTGAGGTGTAGATCAGGGTAAATGTGTCGTCAAGGCTTAAGGCGTAGCGACGGGCAATGAATTCTTCCCGGTCGCCTGGGGTGATAGTTCGGTCGTCAAGGATGTCATTGTAACTGTAGACATTATCGAACCAGCGGTGGGTCTTTCCGCCTTCGATAACGAAAATCGACCGCAGGTTCTTCATCTTCTTGAGCATGGTGCTGTGGGCTTTGAGCAGTGCTTCTGTTTCAATAACCAGAAACTCGCAATCGGCATGTGCAAGAATGTATTCGAGTTCCTGGGTGGGGGTATCGCTGCCGCGCGGAATGCTGATCGCTCCTAGAGAGATCAGGGCAACGTCGGTGACTATCCAGCCGTAGCGGTTGTCCGATAACAGCATGACCTTGCTTCCCTTGCCAACCTTATGGGAGGCAAAGGCTTTGGCAAGAATCAACGCATCCTCAAAAAGCTTGCCATAACTGACGTGAAATTCGCTGCCGGCGGCACGATAGATAAAAGCGTTGTGCTCAGCATAGTTTTCACTGCTGGCTAGCAAAGTATCAAACAGGGTTCCCTGTGGCGTGACGGCAGTAACCATCATGGTTATTGTCCGCAGCACTTTTTGAATTTTTTACCACTGCCACAACCGCACGGGTCGTTACGGCCAATCTTGGAGACAGTCACTGGGGGAGATTTGATCATTTCCCCCTCGGTAAACAGCCAATGACCGTCGAGTTTGACAAAATGCCCGCGCTCATGATGGTTGCGGATCACCCCTTTGTCGCGAAAACGCGCAATGAATTCGACCTCGCCGCGCTCACCATCAGCGCTGTCTGTGCTTGTTGCAACCACTTCGAGCCCGAGCCACTGGGATTTTTCGGCCCAGCTTTTGGTGCCTTTGTGGTCGTAATTGGTGCGGTGGTCCGGGTGGGTGCTGTTGTAAAGAAAATCAACCGCCACCTTGTCATGGGCACTGTAACGGGCACGCATTAGTTCTTCCGCTGTTGCCGCAATTTTATTACCGCTGATGAATGGTTCGCAACAATCGGCATATTCCATGTTTGTGCCGCACGGGCATAGGTTCACGGGAGTCTCCTTCTTGCTTCAATAAATGAACACAAAGGGCGGGGTATTATCTTGAGGAAAACGTAACTATTCAGCTCTATCCTTGCCCAGGATCCCCGAACCGGTACTGAACAGAATACGGAAAAACAATTACTGATTCGTTGGTGTCTGCTCTGCTGCCATGCGCGCCCGCCGGGCCTTACGGCGTTCACGGATCATCCGTGTGTCTTCGTAAAGATCGCTGAAGGTAGCCTGAAGGGTGTCCTCAAAGGTGGCCATTTCGCCATTGTTTTCTGCGATAAAAGCTTCCGCATCAGCCCGCTGGGCAAAGGCCCATTTAGCGCGTTTGCTCATTACTCCGGGGCGCTTTCCACCAATCACCCAGATAGCGGTTTCAGCGTCAATCAGTTCGTCGGTGTAATAATCACCGACCATCATCTGTACTGGTGCCTTGTCAAGATTGTTGACCATATCTACAGCCGCACAGCGGATGCTGCAGGTCCCGACCTCACTGCCGTCGTCATACACAAGCAGCATGCGGCTGAAGGAGAATTTACCGCGATCCATTCCGCAATGAGGGCAGGAGGGGTGGTTGACAATGTCGCTCTGAGAGCCGATAACTAGAGTGGCAACAAACAACAGGGCAAAAAACAGCAGAATAATTTTTTTCACAATAATCTCCTCGTAGGCCGGGGCATTCATTGCCATAGCATAGGTACAAAAACCTGACCGCATCCTTTTACCAGTAAATTGTGGCAACGACAAGGGCCCGGCGAATTTTTGTCCCAAGCCGGATGACACCGCCGCAGCGGAGAATGACAACAGATGGATCCCCTTTATTCCCTGGCATTAATGACCGGATTATTCGGCTCCGCCCACTGCATTGGTATGTGCGGCGGTATTGTTACCGCACTATCGCTGACCGCCGATGGGCGCAACAGCGGCCCCTTGTTTCATCTGCTCTATAATGTCGGCAGAACAGTCACTTACGGACTGATCGGCCTGGTAGTCGGCTGGCTCGGTTCGGCTCTGGCAATGAGCGGTTCTTATCAGCTGGTGACCCTGGGGCTGTTGATTTTCAGTGATATTCTTGTCATCCTGATTGGACTCGGTAGCGTCGGCCTGTTTAAACGGATCAATATCATGGCCCTCGAGTTTGCCGGGCCGATTCAGTATTTGTCACGTGCGGTCAAAGGCTTGCGTAGATTACCTCCGGCGTTGTCGGCTCTGCCACTGGGGATGCTGTTCGGTTTTTTGCCTTGTGGGCTGTTATACGCTATGGCGATTACCGCCGCCGGTAGCGCTGACCCGCTACGGGGAGGTATCACCATGGTCGCTTTTGGTGTTGGCACCATTCCCTCCCTGTTTCTGGTCGGGAGTGCCGCTCAGTGGTTCAGCCGCAAGCGCAACTGGATGCTGAAAGGGGCTGGGTTGCTGGTTGCCCTGATGGGTTGTTATAATTTGTTCCGGCATCTGACCATGGATGTTGTTTGTCATTAGCAGACTGTTTAAATCAATCTGGAGAAGTCGATGGAAGAATCAGTCAATAAGCTCATTGTTCAGTTTTTGAATACGCTTAATCTTGATGGAAATTATGCCTGGATCATTCAGGCTTTTATTGTTGTCCTGCTGACATCCTTAGCCAGTTATGGGGTCAAAAGGACTTTTGATCGTCTTGAAAAAACGGCACAGACTACCAAAACCTTTTGGGATGATTTACTCATCAGCTCAGCTCGCAAACCGGTACGGATTTTTATCTGGCTCAATGGTCTGTTATGGGCAACTGAAGTTGTCCGTCAAGTTTCGAATGAGCCGATTTTTAATTTTATCGATCCGATCCGTGAAGTTTCCTTTATTGTGATTTTTGCCTGGTTTATGACAGGCTTGATCAATAAGGGTGAAGCGACAATTCAAAGCCCAAAACGAGTGAAAAAACCCCTTGATGCAACAACCGCATCGGCTCTGGGCAAATTATTACGGTTATCGGTGCTGATAACGACAGCGCTTGTTGTCCTGCAGACATTGGGCTTTAGTATTTCAGGTGTGTTGGCTTTTGGTGGTATCGGTGGTATCGCCGTCGGTTTTGCTGCCAAGGATCTACTCGCCAATTTTTTCGGTGGCTTGATGATCTATCTGGATCAACCATTCAGGGTCGGCGATTGGGTGCGCTCGCCCGATAAAGAGATTGAGGGGACAGTTGAAAACATCGGCTGGCGTCTGACTTGTATCCGAACCTTTGACAAGCGCCCTTTATATGTTCCCAATGCAACGTTTGCCACAATTTCTGTGGAAAATCCGTCGCGGATGACTAACCGGCGTATTTTTGAAAACATCGGGGTGCGTTATGCTGACGGCAATAAAGTCGTCACTATCGTCAAGCAGGTCAAAAAGATGCTGTGTTCGCATCCGGACATCGCTGCCGATCTGACGATGATCGTCAATGTGAATCGCTTTGCCGCTTCTTCCATCGATTTTATGGTCTACACCTTTACCAAAACCACGAACTGGGTGGAATTTCATGGCATCAAAGAGGACGTGATGCTCAAGATTATGGGGATTATTGAAGATAACGGGGCAGAGATTGCTTACCCGACCCAGACGATTCATCTCGAATCACCGGAACCCGATCCGCAGGAACAGTAGTTCTGAACTGCAGGTCATATTGATACTCAATACCCAAGGAGACAGGAACATGGCAAAGGCAAGCGCGCGGCACATTCTGGTACCATCAGAGGCAGACTGTAATACCTTAAAAAAAATGATCGAAGGCGGCGAGGATTTTGCCGACGTGGCGAAACAGCACTCAAAATGTCCTTCCGGCAAGCAGGGGGGTGCGCTGGGCGAATTTTCCCCCGGGCAGATGGTCAAGGAGTTTGACGAGGTGGTTTTTTCCGGTGACATCGGCAAGGTGCTGGGGCCGGTCAAGACCCAGTTCGGTTATCATCTGATTGAGATTACCAGCCGCACCGACTCATAAGATTCTGGATATCAACTAATTGATGCTTTTGCAAAAAAGCATCAGGTGGGATGACTAAGCAAAAAGCGCCAAATGCAAGGCGCGCTATTGTTGAACAATGAGACGTACTTATGTACGTCGAAGCAGCGAAATGATGGCAGCAACGCCGCAGTTGGTGAGTTTTTGCGACGCCATCACCTATTTGCGTAGTGCCAGGGAGGCGTTGGCCGAAAAAATCAGAAAGGTGCCGATCCAGCCGGTAGCTGTCAGAACCGGATCAGCAACCAGCAGCGGACCGAGCAGGGCGGCCATGAGGATGCGGCTGGAGGAAAGAATGGATCCTTCCACCGCGGTAACAAAGACGAAGCCGTAGGTCAGCAGGTATTGCCCTAACACGCCGGCAACGGAACAGCTGAGTAAAAACAGGAGTTCGGTGCTGTCTGGCAGGAAGATGGTATCGTGAAATAATATCAGGATAAAGACCATTCCCAGACCAAACATGTAAAGCAGAATGGTCTGGGAATCATGGTACTGACGACTGATATTCAGGTAGATAATTGCCGCGGCGGCAGTCATGCCAGATGCCATTCCCCATAAACTGCCCGAGCCAAAATTCATGTCCCCCGGCGCCAGCACGAGCCAGATGCCGGTGAAGGCAACAAAAACAATGATAAAAGACACCAGATCGCGCTGCCCGCGCAGGAAAAACCAGGAAAACAGAGCAACAAACAACGGATAGGTCATGTTGAGAATATTGGCCTGGGCTACCGATCCGACTTCGACGGCTTTGTAAAAGCAGAAAACTGCGGCTGTATTGGTAACGGCGCGACCGATAAGATAATGGTGATTGCGAGGTTTGACTGGTTGTCGTTGCAGCAGCATCGTGGAAGCTACGACGATTAAGCCAAGGAGAAAGCGGGCAAAAACGTAATAGGCTGACGCAATCTCGACATAGGCCACGCCCCAGCGGATGATCAGGGTAGCGAGGTAAAAGAAAAAGGCCGAGCCTAGTACCGCACACCAGCCGATGGCTTGACGGGATGTTGTGGGTGGGGGACCGGGCAAGATCATACGCAGTTCAACGCCCTTCCAGCGTATGGAGGAGGTCGAGCATCATCCGGTTTGCGGGAACGGGGATGTCGTATTTCTCACCGAGTCTGACCACTTTGCCGGCAAACATATCGACTTCGGTACGGCGTCCCGCTTCTACATCCTGGAGCATGGAGGTTTTGCCTATGGGTGACAGGGCATTGAGCACCGGCGGCCAGGCCAGAAGATCTTGTTCTGTGAGGTTGATGCCTTGAGCCTGGGCCAGGGTGATGACTTCCTGCATCAGGGTGTCAACCACGGTGCGGGCACTGGCGGATTGCTGAAAGACTCCATAAGGGGCCCTCAGGATGGCCGATGCCTGATTGATGCCGACATTGACCATAAATTTCCACCATAGCATCCGCAGCATGTCAGTTGGTGTTTCCCAAGGGAGATCAGCATCGTCGAGGGCCTTCTGGATTTCGCCGATCAGAGGATCTTCCCCATCATTACGAGCTCTGCCGAAAATAAGCCGACCGGCATTGGCGACGGTCACCAGTCCTTTGTCACGAACCGCGTCTATACCCACTGCAACACAGTAAAGTATCTGACCGCTACCGCAGCCTGTAGCGATCTCCTCTTCGCTTGATAGCCCGTTCATTACCGAAAGAACAAGCGTTTCCGGGCCGACCTGGGAGCGAATCAGCGGCATGGCATCGGCAAGTTGATAATCTTTCAGGGCGACGATGACAAGATCAGCAGGCCCCCGGCATTGGCAGGGGGCAATGACATCGACTCGGAAGTGGTCACCGTTAACCCTCAACCCCTCCCTGCGTAAGGTTTCTCCTCGGCCTCCTTCAGCTGCTACCGCGACGGAGAATTTTCCACAGCGGATAAAGCGACTTGCGTAAAAAGCACCGAGAGCACCGGCACCGACAATAATGATTTTTTCAATAGAATGCATGGCGATGTTTCTGAAAAATGAGGGATAGCTGTAGCCGTACAGCGGAGTTCAGGATGTTTTCTTACGGCGGAAAAGTCCGGTTTTCAGACTCGATACCCGGTCAAGAAAGAGCAGCCCATCAAGGTGATCAATTTCATGCTGGATGGCTATCGCTTCAAATTCTTCAGCGCGGATAACCTGGCGCTGGTTGTTCTCATCCTGATACTGGACAACAATGGATTCAGCCCGGGTAACATTGCCGGTATAGTCTGGAACGGACATGCAGCCCTCGCGCGCTTCGCAGGTTCCTTCGCGTTCAATAATTTCCGGGTTGACCATCTGCATCAGGCCGTGATTTTCCTGCTTTTTCCCCAGTTTGCTGCTTGATACATCGACCACGACAGCACGGCGCAGATCACCAATCTGCGGTGCCGCAATACCAACCGAATGGCCGGCCGCGACCATGGTGTCGACCAGATCCTGAAGCAGGCTGCGGACGGAATCGTCAAAATGATCTATCGTCACTGAAATTTCTTTGAGCAGTGGATCCGGATACACCAGAACAGTTTTTACAGCCATTTGTTACAACTCCACGGCAATCAATGAACGTACAGAAATATCCACCTGCAATTGTTTCTTTAATGCTGTCATCCAGTTTTCCACGGCATCGATTTCAATGTTTGGTGGCAGGATCGCTTCAATCATCATGACATAAACTGGTTTTTCTGTTGTGCCGATGAGTTTGGTATTTAGATCGGTAATATTGATCTGATACTCTCCCAGAACCTTGGCCACCTGATAGACAATTCCCGGTTTGTCAGCACCGTAAACGGAAATCATACATTGTTCGCCTTCCAGGTCAGGGCTGATTTCCCCACCTGGCTTCATGGTGCGGATGAACACCGACAGGTTGGTTTCCTCAAGATGACTGAAGTCTTCTTCGAACTGATCCTTGGAGGTGATATTCGGGTTGGAGATGATCAGGATCATGGAGAATTGGCCACCTAAAATCGAGCAGCTTGAATCTGCGATATTGAACCCGAGGCGGTAGAGAATTTCCGTTACCTGGGCAACGATACCGGGACGATCACGGCCAATAATGGTCAGGGCAAAATATTGCATGGTGTCTCCTCCTTGATGATAAATAAATGGTAGAAAAGGATAATGCCTGATTTGCTGAGGGTAGGCAAGGGTGGAGAGACACAGATGAATGGCTCTACAAAAAATTAAAGCTAACCTGCAATGCGATCCACAATCAACACCGTGAACAAGAGGGCCATCGACAGATTCACCAGATGAAAGCGCCGCAGGGCGATCTCTTCGGTAGAGCCAGATCGTGTGTTGATAAGGCCAGCAAGCAACATGAGCAATCCGGATAATAGAATGGTCGTGACAAAGGGGTGGGCAATAAACCCGAACAGGGGAAAGAGCAGGTAGCAGAGAAACAGACCGGCAATCCAGCAGTTGTTGATCTGTAGTAGTCGCTCGGTTGGAATAGAGCGAAACAAGTTCGGCAAGCCGCTGCGCTGCAGATCATCGCGATAGCGACACAACAATAGCCAGGTGTGAGGAATCTGCCATACAAACAGGGTGCCGGCAAGAATGATCGCCGGCTGGGTCAGTAGCGACCCCCCCGCAGCGGTCCAGCCGATGAGTGGCGGCAGGGCACCACAAACGGCGCCAGGCAGGGCAGCAAAAGCCGTCCTGCGTTTAAGTG
>JAGYPB010000030.1 GCA_018399135.1 Deltaproteobacteria bacterium
CACAGGAACCCCGATCCTGCGCAAGGACTACAGCTGAATAGTTACGATATTTTTTGCTAATTGTTGTGGTGATGCTATGATTTCGCAGGTAAGATAAAGCAGCAGCGTAACTATTCAGCTCCGTCCATGCACAGGATCTCCAGCCCCGTGCTGAACAGATACGCAGAAGCTTTCTATGTTGGATGGCATGATGATCTCAGATCTGTATCACCTGATTGAACATTACCCCCTGGAAAAACTCCTTCAGGTTGTTCCTGCCGGCATTTTTGTTGTCACCCCGGATCGAAAGATTGTCTACTGGGACGAAGAGGCCGAGCGTATCACGGGTTTCAGGGCCACTGAGGTGATCGGGCGTTCCTGTCTCGAGTTGCATGCAGATGCCTGTTGTTATAGCTGTGCCTTGTTTGACGAGACAGTCAGCAAGCCGCTCATCGGGGAAACCTGTTTATTAACCAACAAAAATGGCCGTAGATTGACCATCAGCAAGAACGCTGATCTGTTGCGTGCCGCCGACGGAACGGTGATTGGCGGTATAGAGGCTTTTGTTGATCGTACCAACCTGAAGGAGGTCGAGCAGGAACGGGATTCTCTGCGCTCTGTGCTCAATGGCATGACCGATCCGATCTACATCTGCAATCGTCATTACCAACTGCTTTTCTTCAACCGGGCGATGGAAAGTCTGATCGGCAAGATGACTGACCGACCCTGTTATGAGGTGTTATATGGTCTCGAAGATGTTTGTTTCAACTGCCCCATGGATGAGGTGTTCAGCGGGGAGCTATGTCGGCAGGAGACACACCTGACCGGTACCGGACGCACCTATGAGGTGCTTCATTCCGCTTGTCATTTCCATCAACATCCACAATGTAAACTCGGGGTGTGTCGCGATATTACCGAGCGATTGATGATCAGACAGCGGTTGCTGCAGGCTAATCGTGAACTTGATGGTTTTGTTGCAATGGTGTCCCACGATTTACGTTCTCCCCTGACACCGTTAATCGGCTATGCCGAACTATTACAGGAACGATACAGTCATGTCCTCGATGATTTGGGCCGCGAATCGGTTGGTGAAATTTATGCAACCGCAGAACGGATGAGAGATTTGCTCGAAGACCTCTTGTGTCTGGCTCGAGTTGGACAGGTACCGGTACCAATCGCGCCTGTTGATACCTCTCGTGTGGTCGCAGAAGTTGTTAATGAACTCAGTGACTTGTTTGAGCGACATCAAGCTCAGATCCATATCGGTAACTTGCCGGATGTGATCATAGCTGAATCCTTACTTGCTGATATCTATCGTAACCTGATCACTAACGCTCTTAAATACGGGATTGGTGAAAAGGATCCGCGTATTGAGGTTTTTGGCCATGTGGTAGGTGGACGGATTGAGCTGCTGGTTCGTGATCATGGTGCAGGGGTAGCAGATATAGAAAGGGAAAGAATTTTTGAACCTTTTGCCCGTGGTGATGCTATCCATAGATGCAGTGGTACCGGCATTGGCCTGGCCACCGTAGCTAAAATTGCCCGGGTTTGTCATGGCCGTGTCTGGGTCGAAGAAACCTCCGGTGGTGGTGCTACTTTTGTGGTTGAATTGCCTAACCCGCAGTGGGAATTTTAAACAACCGATCATTACGCCCAAGCAAAAAGACCGCTACTTATACCAGCAGCGGTCTTTTTGCTTTATGAATATGAAGCCGTCGGGTTGGTACTATTCGCGGACGAAAGTATCCATGTCGGTTTCGTGAACCATGCCCATCAGGCGGGCATATTCCGACTCGATAATAATATAGTGGTTTTCAGTAGACTTGGCATTTTCTTCGAAAATTGCACGAACCTCAGGGTCAGAAATCTTGGCTGCCATGGCGCGCAGGCTTTCAGCCAGGCGCTTTTCCTTGTCCATAGCCAGTTCCATGGCCTTGCGGTCATCGAATTTTTGCAACAGAGCCTTGTCGAGATCGGAAAGCCATTCACTGTTCTTCTCTGGTGGGGCATCGATAAATTCATCGAAAGGGGGGAGCATGTCACTACAGTTGGTGCACTTGTCAAAGAAGTGCCTGGCATGCTCACGCTCTTCCTTGGCCAGCAATTCAAAGGTCGCGATGGCGTCCTTGTCCTTCATCTGCCTGGCGGCAATCTGGTAGAAGTTCATGGCGTTTTTTTCCGTCTTGACCGAACTGACCAAGGCGCTTTTGACTTCAGTTTCGTTAAGCATGGGTGTCTCCTCCTGTGGTAATGAACTGAAAAAACCAGTTAGTTTGCGGCTGCTATTGGAACAAAGGTACGTTGAGCAAGTTCCTGGTCGATCATCATCAACCCGCGGCCATCTCCTGCGACTCTTTTGAGTTTAGCAATAATGTGGTTGGCAGTTGCTTCTTCTTCAATCTGTTCGGTAATAAACCACTGCAGAAAAATCTGAGCGGCATGGTTTTTTTCCTGTTGGGCCAGATCCATCAGGGCATTGATCCGCGAGGTGACGATCTGCTCGTGCCCCAGTGCGGCCTCAAAAACTTCTAGCGGCGAAGCGTATTCATGATGGGGGGTGTCCATCCCCTGTAGAACAACCCGATGTCCTGTTTCACAGACAAAATCAAACATTTTTTCGGCGTGAGACATCTCTTCCTGAAACTGAATATTCATCCAGTTAGCCATGCCGGGAAGATCCTCTGACTCAAAAAAGGCCTGCATCGATTTGTAGATGAAGGCAGAATGGTATTCAAATTGAATCTGGTCGTTAATCGCACTAGCGAGGTTGTCACTGAGCATTGATTGATCTCCTTTTGGTTATTAATATCGGGGTCAACCCTCAGTATAAACGAAGTTGCTACGCTACTGCAAAGTTTGATTCGGCACAATAGCAGATTCCTGCCCCCGATATCACTAAAAAACTCACAACAGTTGTGACTTTAAGCAAAGACCGTCCATAGTTGTCAGGCTCGCTATAGATCGGGTATGCTGCAATTCGTTGTTTTATTTCTCCTGCCAGGACAAACCGATGAAGATCAGCACCGCAGAGTTTATTAAAAGCGCAACCAGGCCCGCGCATTATCCAGACCCTCAGTTTCCTGAAATTGCTTTTGCCGGCCGCAGTAATGTCGGCAAAAGTACCCTGATTAACGTGCTGCTGAACCGTAAAAATCTGGTTCGCACATCGGCGACGCCGGGGCGTACCCAACTGATCAACTTTTTCAATGTCAACCAGCATTTTGTGCTGGTCGACCTGCCGGGTTATGGTTTTGCCAAGGTGCCGGTAGCGGTCAGAAAGGCCTGGGGGCCGATGGTCAGGACCTATCTGGAAATCCGCGATTCTCTGGTGGCGACAGTATTTATTATTGATATTCGCCGCACTCCAGGTGAAGAAGACCTGCACCTGCTTGACTGGCTGGAGGAGTTCGGTGTACCGACGATTCCGGTACTTTCCAAAATCGACAAGGTCAGTCGATCTCAACGCCGTCAACATATCGAACGGATTGCTGATGTTACTGGTTTGCCGGTTGATTCCTTCAGTCTGTTTTCAGCTCTGAGTCGCGAAGGGATCGAAGATATTCGTGAGCGGATTGATACTGTGCTTGAACAACAAACATCTGCCGGGCCGGCAGTGGGTGGCGAGATCGCATGAACAAGCCGACACGGGTGCACCTGTTGCGCCATGGCCAGGTAGAGGGCTATGAAGAAAAACGTTACAATGGTCAGGCTGATACCCCTTTGACCGTCCTCGGAAGGCGCCAATCTGCCGGTTTTGCCGGGTGCTTTCAATATCGCCGACTGGCTGCCATCTATTCCAGTGATCTGCAGCGTTGCCGTTTCGCCGCCGATCAGATTGCCCTGTTTCAGCGGATCAAACCGGTTTATCGAACAGATTTGCGCGAACTCTGCGCCGGTGATTGGGAGGGGATTCCCTGGGCTGTGCTGCAGCATGATGCCACAGAATTATGGCAGGCGCGCCTGCGTGATATCGTTCATATTGCCCCGCCTGGTGGTGAGAGTTTCTGTGCCCTGGCGAAGCGTGTGCGCCCGGGGTTGCAGCAGATAATTTCCTCACACTTGGGGGGGGAAGTTGTTATAGTATCCCATGGTGGGGTGAATCGTCTGATTCTCCTTGATGCTCTTGGGGCTCCGCTGGAAAATCTGATGCGCATCGAGCAGGATTACGCCTGTCACAATATTATCGATTATTATCCGGACGGACGCACGAGCGTATTGCTGCTCAATGGCAAGTAATTTGCAGCTTCAAAAGGCACTGTAACTTGCAATTATTCAGCGTCGTCCTTGGCATAGAGCCTTGTCCTGCGCAGGGATAGAGCTGAAATTACGTCGTTTTTAGATTTTCGGATAGACACCACCTCAGGGAGATCACATCATGAAGTCGATTCATGTCATCGGAGCCGGGATGGCCGGGCAGGAAGGTTTTACTGCCCAGGCTTTAGAGTTGATTACTGCCAGCGACATTCTCTTTGGTGCGCCCCGTCTACTGACCTTGTTTCCCGACTATCAGGGAGAAAAACAGCAGATCGATGACCAATCAATGGCATCGATGATTGAGCGTCTGCGCCATTTTCAGGGGAACGCGGTGGTGCTGGCTTCAGGAGACCCACTTTTTTTCGGTGTTGGCCGCTTCCTCTTGCGTAATCTGCCGGAAGCTTTGATCGATTTTCTGCCGAATGTCACTTCGGTACAATACGCCTTTGCCAAGATTCGCGAGCCCTGGGATGATGCTGTATTTGTTTCGACCCACAGTCGCACAGTTAAAAGTGTTGTTGACCGGGTGGTGGCTAATGACAAGGCCGCTATTCTGACCGACGAGTTGATGACTCCGAAGATGATAGCGAGCGAACTGGCGGGGCGTAACTGTTTCGGGTATCGGGTCTATCTCTGCGAGAATCTTGGATCGGCTGAGGAAAAGATTCAACTGACCAGTGTGAAAGGGCTGCTGGATCTGGCTGTGGCCGCGCTGAATGTTGATTCTGACCGTGAATACGAAGAGGAGGAACAGGCAGGCGCTCCCGGTATTCGGTATACCGGCGACGAGTTTTTAAGTGTGAAAAAACCATGACCCGTGAAGAGGTACGGGTTGTGACCTTGGCCAAGCTGCGCCTGCGCCATGATATATGTGTCTGTGGGATATCGGTGCTGGTTCCGGCTCTATCAGTATCGAGGCAGACTACGCTGCTGCCGCAGGGGGCGGGTGTGAAGGCGATTGAGCGCAATGAGGAAAGCCTGCGCTTTCTTATCGCGAGAATTTGCGTCGTTTTAATGCCCGCAATGTTGCTCTGGGTGACCGGGTAATGCGCCCGATTGTCTTGACGAGCTTGCCCGATCCCGACTGGGTGTTTATCGGCGGCAGTGGTGGCCATTTATGGGAAATCTTGAGCAGGCTTACCAGCGTCTGGCGGTTGGTGGGAAGACGTTCTAATCGCCATTACCCTGGACACCCTGACAGCTGCCAACGACCATTATTCCAATAATGCCGGCTAATAGTTGAAGTGGTGGCCCTGAATATTGCTCCGAACCCGTCCGGAAACCGACTATAAAATGTTTGAGGCATATAACCCCGTCTATATTATTACCGGAGGAAACAATAAGCGTTGCTGTGAGATGTGATGATCAGTCATCCAGCGATTCAGTGCTCCCCTGAAGAACGGGCAGCCGCCACTGATGCTGGCGCCGATGCAGGGCCTGACTAACTCCGCCCTGCGCCGTTTGTACCTGCAGAAATACCAGCCGGATCTGGTCTTTACCGAGTTTGTCCGGGTGCAGACCCAAACCAGAAAACGGGTTGCCAGAAATGAACTGACGGATCTGCAGGATCATCCTGCTGAAGCGCCATTAGTGGTACAGTTGATCGGTAATGATCCTGCGGCTCTGGCTGAAGCTGCGCTACTGTTACAAGCGCAGGGGATACAGCACATCAATCTGAATCTGGGGTGTCCCTACGGGCGCATGACCACTGGCGCTACCGGTGGTGAGCTGCTGCGCCAGCCACAGCAGATCGCGTCAATGCTGACAGCATTGCGGCGTGTCTGCCAGGGCAGCTTTTCAGTGAAAAGCCGCGCCGGTTATGAAGATTTAAACCAGTGGCAGCGTCTGCTTCCCCTTTTTGAAGATTCCGGTGTCGATTTTATCGTTCTTCATCCACGCACGGTAGAGCAGCGTTACAATGGCGAAGCCGATCACCGGATCACTGCCGCCATGGCCCTGAAAACTTCCTTGCCGATTATTGCCAATGGCGACATCCGTGCTGCGCAAGAGGCCCGGACGTTGCTGGTACAAACCGGTGTTGCCGGGCTGATGATCGGCCGTGGGGCCCTGGCCGACCCCTTTATTTTTCAGCGTATTCGCGGTGTGGAGCCTTTGACCGTTGGTTCAGTGCTCAGGCGCCAGGAACTTGGTCAGTTTATTGGTGCCTTGTGGCCAAGCTATCTGCAGAAATTCAGTGGTGAGCGTCAGGCGCTGATGAAGATCAAGGATGTACTGAATTTTATTCCCGATCCTGACTTGCAGAGGGATCTTGGCCGGCTCAAGCGAGCAACCTCAAGAGCGGCTTTTCTTGCCAGGCTGGCAGATTATTTCCCGGCAGTCCAAGCTCCGGCCCTCTTCTGAGAAAGAGTCAAAGTCGGTGTCATTGTGGTAGTTTAGCTCCCCTTTATCCACAACAAATCAACAACTGTTTGACAAGATGTAGTATTTCCCCTCAGGAGCATCCACCAGATGTAGTGTTTTTGTCGTTGTCATGTTGCTGCGCTCTGTGCTAGGCTTCGCAACTGTGGTTTTGCTGAATTGATCAGGCAGCAAGAGAAAACTGTCAGTTTTTCAGTCTGCTTTTTGGCCGGTGGCTGATAGTCACAACTGTTCAGGAGGGCGTATGCCGACATATATTCGTAAACGCGACGGGCGCTTGGTTCCTTACGATGAAAGTAAGATCACCCAGGCGATCTGTAATGCCGTAAGGGCCGTAGGTGGTAGCGATTTTGACAAGCCTGAAGAAATTACCCGGCAGGTCGGTGGCATCCTTGTGGTCCTCTACAAAGGCAACAACCTTCCCTCCGTAGAAAATGTCCAGGATCTGGTTGAAAAAATCCTCATCGAGAATGGTCATGCTCAGACCGCCAAAGCCTACATCCTCTATCGTAAACAACGTGAAGGGTTGCGCCGTACCCAGGAATTTATGGAAGAGTCGATAGCCTCAATCGATTCTTATCTGGTGAGGGAAGACTGGCGGGTTAACGAAAACGCTAATATGGGTTATTCACTGCAAGGGCTGAACAACCATATCGCTGCCAATATTACCAGCAATTACTGGCTCAATAAAATTTATCCGGAGGACATTGCCCGAGCCCATCGTGAAGGGGATTTCCATATTCACGATCTGGGAATGCTGTCGGTCTACTGCTGTGGCTGGGATCTCAAGGATCTGCTCTTTAAAGGCTTCTGCGGTGCTTACGGCAAAGTACAGAGTGATCCACCCAAACATTTCCGCACTGCTCTGGGGCAGGTAGTCAACTTTTTCTATACGCTCCAGGGTGAAGCAGCCGGCGCCCAGGCGTTTGCCAGCTTTGATACCCTGCTGGCACCTTTCATTGCTTATGACAAACTCAGCTACAAGGAAGTCCGCCAGTGCCTGCAGGAATTTGTTTTTAATATGAATGTGCCGACCCGAGTCGGTTTCCAGACACCTTTTACCAACATCACCATGGATATGATGGTTCCTTCAAATATGGCGGCTGAAGCAGTGGTGATCGGCGGTCAGTTGGTTGATCGCTGTTATGGTGAATTTCAGGCGGAGATGGATCTGTTCAATCAGGCTTTTTGCGAGGTGATGATGGAAGGGGATGCTTCGGGGAGGATTTTTTCGTTTCCGATTCCGACCTACAACATCACTAAGGATCTCGATTGGGAAAGCGACAGGTTGCGTCCGGTTTTTGAGATGACGGCCAAATATGGCATTCCCTATTTCAGTAATTTTGTCAACTCCGACATGGATCCGGAGGATGCCCGTTCCATGTGCTGTCGGTTGCGCCTTGACAACCGCGAGTTGCGCCGTCGTGGCGGCGGTCTATTCGGCTCCAATCCGATGACCGGATCTATCGGGGTGGTTACCATCAACCTGCCGCGGTCTGCTTATCTGGCCACAAACAAGACCGATTTTTTCTGTCGTATCAGTGAGTTGATGGACAGCGCTTTTCGTTCTCTGGAGATCAAGCGCAAGCAACTCGAACGCTTTACCGATGATGGGCTTTACCCCTACAGCAAGTTTTATCTCGATGCGATTCGTCAACGCAGCGGTAACTACTGGGATAACCATTTTTCTACCATCGGTCTGATCGGCATGCACGAGGCCTGCCTCAATCTGATTGGTGAAGGGATAGACAGTCCAGCGGGACAGGCCTTATCACAAGAAACCCTGGATTTTATGCGTCAACAGCTTGAGGCCTTCCAGGACAAAACCGGTCATCTCTACAATCTTGAGGCAACTCCGGCCGAAGGTACCAGTTTCCGTCTGGCCAGCGGTGACCGCAAGCGCTTTCCTGATATCCACTGTGCCGGCACCAGCGAACCTTATTACACCAACTCAACCCAGTTGCCGGTTGGTACCACCGAAGACATTTTCGCCGCCTTGACCCATCAGGACAGTTTGCAGACCCGCTATACCGGCGGCACCGTTTTCCACGGCTTTCTTGGTGAGCGCCTCGAGGATTGGCGCAGCGCGCGTCTGCTGGTCAGACGGATTGCTGAAAATTTCCATTTGCCCTATTTTACATTAAGCCCGACTTTTACCATTTGTCCCGTTCATGGCTATATCAGCGGAGAACACTTTGCCTGCCCCCATGAGCATGTTGAACGTGCGGCCTGATGGGAGTTTGGCACAGGATCCGAAGACCCTGCGCCATGGGCGATAATTGAAATGTTGAAATTTTTTTAAATTACAGGAGGAACATAATGGCGACCAGATGTGATTCAAAGACCGAAGTCTATTCGCGGGTGTGTGGATTTTTCCGCCCGGTGCAGCAATGGAATCGCGGCAAAAAAGAAGAGTTCAAGGATCGTTCCGAATATGTTGTCGCTCCAGCCGAGATAAAGCGCTGAAACCGATTTCTATCAAAGGGTTCCAGGGTACCAGTCTGCTCGATTTTCCCGGGCGGGTGGCTTCCCTGGTATTTACCGGGGGGTGCAACCTGACTTGTCCCTTCTGCCATAATGGCGGGCTGGTACAGGATGCAGACGAATACCCGGATATCCCTCTAGACGAGTTGCTGGCAGATCTGAAGGCACGCAGGAAATTTATCGATGGGGTTGTTATATCGGGCGGAGAACCGACTATCGATACCGGTCTGCCGGCATTTTTAATCGAACTTAAAAGACTGGATCTGCAGGTCAAGCTCGACACCAATGGCCTGCTCCCTGAAGTGATCGCCCATCTGCTTGAACGTCATCTGCTTGATTATATTGCTGTCGATATAAAAACCTCGCCACAGCGCTACTCCGAATTGCACAGCGTAGCGGTTGATTCCGCAGGTCTCGTCGCAACCGTCGAGTTGCTGCGGAGTGCAGCTATTGAGGTGGAATATCGTACGACCTGTATTCCTAAGCTGGTGACAGAGCAGGAGATTGGTGAGATAGGAAAACTGTTGCAGGGGTCTCCTTTATGGGTGTTACAACAGTATGTCGCTGAGCACGCCATGGCTAGGGACTGGCAGCTGCTGGAAAAATACCCGCCAGAAAAGTTGCAGCATTTCTCCACCCTTGCTCAAGGCTATGTTGATCAAGTTCAGGTGCGAGGAATCTAACGAGCGTCCATCTGGAAAACCGGATCGCTTGGTTGCCGTATCAGGTGATGGGCATCGCCCGTCGGGGCCTTTGTTGAACCGGGTGGGCAATGCCCACCCGATCGGTTGACTGTGGGGCAAGGGTTACCTGATTGATCCTACTTCTGCAGTTTATGACAGAACAAGCAGCGGAAGGTGGTGGGGTGTTGCTCCGTGAAGGGAATCATCTCTTCGTTATGGCAATCAGTACAGGATGCCTCTGCGGCTTTTCTTCCCTCCTTTGCCGCGATTTCATAAAAGGGCTCATGGATTTCGTTCAGGGGGACGGGAGCCGTTGTCTCCTCCGGTGCCATCCATAAAAAGGTAACAATAGCTATCGCGACAACTAGTAGAAAAACATCCCTTTTTTTCATTTTTAGCTCCGATTTTAATTAATAAAACGGTAACGACTCTGTTGTCGTTATTCCGTTTTAATAAACAGCAAATAAATAAACAGCATCACCGCCACTGCACCGCCAATGACGATAATATAAAGGCCTCCGCCTTCAAGACCTTCGGTGCCGGTGCCTTTGGCCAGGGTCAATGAGACGGTGATGATAAAACCGCCAAGGCCGACGACAACGGCGGTAATAGTACGCCATCCAATCATGTAGGTAACGAGGATGACAGCAATGAAAATACCGATGAACCAGGGGCTGCTGTGCAGCTCGCCGATGTTCCAGGCGTTAAGTTGCTCAATAAGCCGATCCGTACGAAATTTATCAAAAAAATCAGTGATCGCTCCCCAATTCATAGGTTCCTCCAAAAGAGTTCCAAAAATCCTATACATACTAGCAGAACATGGCGCCGCGAAAAAGGGTTAATCTTGACGTTGGGCGGTGTTCGCGCGCTTGACTTTGGTCATTTGCTTCTCTACCATAACCCGTTACGTCAGAGCCCTGGAAGGCGCTATTTTATTGAGATGTTTTCACTGTGGAGACTGTGGTGCTGGGTAAGGCGATAGGTATTTTTGATTCCGGGGTCGGTGGTCTAACGGTCTTTAAAGAGGTAGCTGATCTGCTGCCGCGCGAAAATCTCATTTATCTTGGTGATACAGCGCGCGTTCCTTACGGCACCAAAAGCGTGAAGACGGTGCAGCGTTATGCTCTTGAGGCGGCGGAATTTCTGGTTGATCGTGGTGTGAAATTGCTGGTGGTTGCCTGTAACACCGCATCGGCAGTGGCGCTGGAGCAATTGCACGAGCGGTTCCAATTGCCGGTTATCGGCGTTATTGAGCCTGGCGCGCGGCGCGCCTGTGCCAGTCGTAACAGACGTATCGGCGTTATCGGTACCGAAGGTACCATCAACAGTGGGCGTTACCCGCAAGCCATCACGGCCCTGGTGCCCGAAGCACAGATTTTTTCCACTGCGTGTCCGTTGTTTGTTCCCCTGGCCGAGGAAGGGTGGGCTGAACATGAGATTGCCCGTCTGACGGCTCTTGAGTATCTGCAGCCGCTGCTTAAGGCGCAGATTGACACGTTGGTTCTTGGTTGTACTCACTATCCATTGTTACGTAATACCCTGCGGGGCATTTTTGGGCCGGATGTTCTTCTGGTTGATTCAGCCGAGGAGACGGCTAAAACTGTTCAGCAGCTGTTTCGCCAACAGGGGCTTGAAAACCCGGATAGCGGCGGCCGTCGTGAATTTTATGTAACCGATGTGGCGACGCGCTTTGAACGGGTTGGCAAGGCCTTTCTGGGTGCAGAATTGAGGCGGGTTGTGCAGGTAGAAATTGGTTAAGATGTACAAACAGAGAAGGACAATGTATGAAAAGAATATTTTTCAGCCTGGCTCTGGTGCTGATTATCGGTATTTCAACCGGTTACATTCTTGGTTGGTTTTTTCAGGATTCCAGGGATGAGGAGACACTGATTCCTGAGATGATCGAAGAGACTCTGGAAGAGCGAGAGGTTACTCTGTATTTTGCTGAACCGCAAGGGCGCTATCTGCTGAGAGAGAAGGCCGGGATAAGTGGTTGTGAGGATGATAGAGACTGTGTTCGTGCGCTGCTTACGCTTCTGATTGCCGGGCCGCAGGGAGACAATGTCCGGGTGTTGCCGGAGACGACACGGATCGATGGGGTTGAACTGGAAAATGATCTGGTTCGGATCAACTTTTCTCGCCATTTAGTTGATCATCATCCCGGCGGCAGCATGACCGAGCTTCTAACGATTTATAGCCTGATCAACAGCTTGAGCGAAAGTTTTCCGTATCTGCGGCAGATGCAGATACTGGTGGAAGGGGAAGTGCGTCAGACCTTAAAGGGGCACGTGCGGATCGATCATCCCGTCTATGCCGATTACAGCTTGACGCAATCACCTGAATCGGGCACCAGTGTCGATGAGCCCAACCGCGAAGAACAGGACAACCTTGAGATCGAACGACTGATAGAAGAAGCGACCAAGGGTGGCTACTAGGAGTCTGCCGGCCCGTATCGTCCGATAGACTCCTGGGCCGCAAAGCTGGTATTGCAGTATAAATGAGTGGATTTTAGAGCCGTCTTGCATCAAGGAGCCAGGATGATTGTCGGTTTCAATCACAATGTCAGTTACCGTGGAAAAACCTTCCATGTACAGACTGAAGACAGTGGCCCGCAACGACCGCAACTGGTAACCCTGCTTTATCTGGGTGGCACGATTATTTCGTCAAAAAAGACGGTCTACGCTGACATTATCAAAGTTGATCATCTCGAAAAGGTGGTCGAAGACCTGGCAAAAGAACAGCACAAGGGAATGCTCCGCAGCCTGACCCGGGGCGAGTTTGATCAGCGCATCGAGGAACTGGGAATCATCCTGGTTCCAGCTCATGAAGAAACAGTACAGGAGACACAACCGGTCACTCAAGATATGGAAGAAGTAGCCGCACCAGTTGTCGGCAAAGCTGAACAGCAGGATCACATGGCGATTGTTGCTGAACCTACCATCGACAAATTCAAAAAAAACCAATCTGCCGAACCTTCTCTGGAAGAGCTTATTTACGACTATCTCACTGCGGGAAAAAGGGGAATGTAGTTTGAGCTTAACGCCATAGGCCACGTTTGCCGTTGCGTGCTTTAGCCTCCGCTCTGAGAAACTGATTTTTCAGCTTAAAATTTTCCCGCCGAAACACCGCCGCCAATCCTTCTTCCAGTAGTACCTGATTAAGCAGACGGCCATCAGGCAGATAGACGTAAGCCAAGGTTCGCCCATATTGATCTGTCCGTTCCCGATCAAATTCGAGACTGACAGTCTGGTTGCGGCTGTAGCGAATAATAAATTGGCTGGCCTGGCGAGCGACTGTGCGCAGCGTTGCTGGAGAGATCTGGAATTGGTGTCGATAAAAGCGATCACGATTAGAGGCTTCTGCCTCCGGTGCATCAATTCCCAGCAATCTGACGCGTCCAATGTTCTCTACTTCGATAGTGTCGCCGTCATAAATCCAGGTCACCTGCCCGGAAACGGCTTCGGCCTGCTGACAGGCGCAGAGCTGGACAACCAGCAGCAGGGCAACAAGAATGCGTCCAGTCACTAACGTCCCCACAGCAGGCGAGCAAAAAAACCGGTAAATAGTCCCCAGGTCAGCCAGCTCAAGATAAGCAGACCAGGCATCAGCATACCCAGATTAATGCCACCGATCCCCTGATTCTGCAGTTGCGGGTAGACATAGGCAATGTCGACCAAAGCAGGGATCAGCGCAACCCACAGGCTTTTGCGAATCCAGTAACGCCTGTTGCGTGGTGCTGCAACGGTAAAAAAGTACAGTAATCCCCACAATCCGCCGGCAAACAGTGGAGCATATAGAGCCGGCAGAGCGATACTACGGTTCAGATTGATGCCCAGCAGGTGGATGATTCCCCATTCTCCACCAAGCCATAAAAAAAGGTTGCTGAACAGAGCCCCCAATAAGCCGGAAACAAAACAGACGGCAAGTAATGCGCTCGCTTTCGGCATGATAACTCCTTTATTGCGGGGTGATCTGTTCCGTTGTATGGAATAATCAGATAAAGTACATAAAGCGGTGGTCAAGTTCCTTTTCCAGACCCATCTGCTGACCTTTATCACACATATCCTTCAGGGTGATGGAGTCAAAATAGTCACCAAGAATTTTGCTGCCTTCGGCCCAGATATGTTGGGTCAGACACTTGTTGTCATATTCACAGCAAGGCTCGGATTCGCTATCTTTGCGGCGCCCTTTTACACAGTTTACCAATAGCAGTTCACCTTCCGCGGCGAGCACGATCTCTTTAACCGTGATTTTTTCAGGTGGTTTTGCCAAGCTGTAGCCACCCTGTGGACCACGCCTGCTTTTCAGCAGGCCACCTTTTTTCAAGTCCTGAAATATCTGCTCCAGGTAGCGTGGTGAAATATCCTGTCGCCGGGATATGTCTTTGATTTGTGCCGGCATGGAACCAGCGTGGTAGGCCATGTCAAATAGTGCGCGGACGCCATAGCGGCTTTTGGTGGATAATTTCATCTTTTGTACCTCCGTTATTGAATTGCAGAGACTATAAAAATCTTCAGTGATACTGTCAAGAATAAAACAACATTGTTTGCAGTTGTTTTTTATTGTTGTAATCGAACCTATCGATGCGTAATTTACTCTCTATTGAGGCTCAGGGTTTTCATTGAAAATTCCTAGAAAAATCGCTAGCGTTGCCAACGATTAAAGTATACGGAGAGGAGGTGTTAACGATCTGGGTGGCAGAAAAATTGATGACAGAGACATTTACGTTTGGTGACATTGTTGATATTAAGGAGGTGCGGGCACTTGTTGACTCTTTTTCGCGTATAGCGGATGTTGCAACCGGCCTGGTTGATCAAATGACCAGT
The DNA here is from genome assembly GCA_018399135.1 of Deltaproteobacteria bacterium. Classification (GTDB taxonomy): domain Bacteria; phylum Desulfobacterota; class Desulfuromonadia; order Desulfuromonadales; family Geopsychrobacteraceae; genus Pelovirga. Next base: position 14,606 of record JAGYPB010000030.1, read on the forward strand.
GGGGTGTTCATCGCAACAGGTTAGCGTGGATGGGCCTGGTTCGAAAACGCCTCATTCGACAGGAGTCTTTTTCACCACTAATCTGATGCCCTGCTGGTGTAAAGTAACTTTCCCTTCCTTATATAAATTTCCCACAGCCTTCTTAAACAATTTCTTGCTGATACCAAGCTGACTGCGGATTAGTTCGGGCGGGCTGGCGTCAGTCAGGGGAAGTAATTCCTGCTGCTCCAGTTGCTTAAGCAAGATGGTGCGAGCGGCATCGATACCGGCGGTTCCTGCTGGTTGCAGGCTGATGTCGAGTTTGCCATCGTCGCGGATTTTAGTCACGTAGCCTGTGCGTTTGGCGCCACGCTTCAGTCCAGGCAACAGGTCATCCGTGTAGATCACGCCTGTATAAAGATGATTGACGATCACTTTGGCACCGAGGTCCGTAAACAACCAGACAACCAGATCGACCTTGTCTCCTTGACGCAGGTCACAATTTTCTTCGCGCAGATATTGATCAAGTCGCGCAGAAGCCATGGGGCGCTGTTGGTCATCGTGGCAGATGCGTACCAGATAGTGACGGCCGACCCGCATCGGTTCGAGTTGTTCCGAGCGTGGAACAAAAAGATCCTTGGTGAGACCCCAGTCAAGAAAGGCTCCCTGAGCAGAGGTGCTTTGAACCGTCAGCAGGGCGAACTCTCCAACCTGCGCCGCTGGCTTGCAATTCGTCGCGCAGAGGTTCTGATGGCGATCCAGATAGAGAAAGACCGTCAGCTGATCATCCTTGATCGAGTTTTCAGGGCATTCCTGGCGCGGCAGGAGAATTTCTGTTCCTGCTGCATCCAGCCATGCTCCTTCGCTGGTTATTCGGGTGATGGTCAGTTGGTAGTAATAGCCGGGTAGCAACATGAGTCATTGATCTCCTGAACGAGGTGTATCTGTTGTCGGTAGGTCTCTGCTCAGCACAGGATCCCTGACCCTGTGCCAAGGACGACAGACGAATAGTCACATCGGTAGGGAGATCCGCCGACAACAACCATAGCCGATGACGCAGATTATCGCCAGTGCGAGCAGAAAAGCATTCCAGCCGAATTGTTGGTAAAGGATACCAGGGGCAAAGGAACCGATACTGCCCCCGGCATAATAAAAGGAGACGTAGAGGCCGTTGGTCAGTCCGCGATGCTGATTGCCGGCCATCTGGTTTGCCAGGCCCGAGGCGGTCGTGTGGACTAAAAACATGGCGCCGCATAACAGGAACATAGCGGCAAACAAAACACCAACCCACGGGGTAGCCAGGGTAGCAAGGATACCGCCCAACGACAGGAGTCCAACCCGGATGGTTCGGACTTCACCACCCAGATGACGAATAAACCAGGGGGCGCCCAGGGAGGTGACAATACCCATCATATAACCGGAATACATCAGGCCGATGCGCATGGAATCGGCTTGGTCACTCAGTTCCGTCAGGCGAAACGGGATGAAGTTCATGACCGCTGAAAAGACCAGAAACAGGCAGAATACTCCCAGATAGAGGGGGAGAAAATTGGGTTTGCGCAGAACCTCCAGGATGGCCTGCGGATGCGGACGCACAAACCTGGTGCCGTTGGTCGGTTTGAGCCTTAGCAGCAGGGCAAAGGCAATAAAAAGACTTAAGGCCAGGGCGACAAAACTGAAGCGCCAGCCGAACAGGTTGGCAATCAGCCCGGAGGTGGCCCGTCCGGTGAAACCACCAAAGATGGTAGCAGCGATATAAAGAGCCATGGTGCGCTGCAGAGATTCTGCGCTGGAACGGGCTGATAGCCAGGTCATCAGCGAGGTCAGCAGGGCTGGAATCAGCAACCCCTGAAACAACCGGATAGCAAGCAGTTGCGGGTAGCTGGTGGCGACGGCAAAGAGTAAGGCCGAGACAGCAAGCAAGGGGACCGCCAGCTTGAGAATACGCAGGGGTGAAACTGTCTCGAGCAGATAACCGTAGACCAGAGGTGCCAGGGCCAGGGGGATGAAGGTAACGGTAGTTAGTGCTGCTGCTGCTTTACGGCTGACCCCGAACTCGAGCTGCAGAGCGGGAAGCAGCGGTTGTGGTGCGTACAGCGCAGAGAGCGCCAGCACGGAGGTCAGGATAATGGGAAAAAGTTCGAGATAGCGACGTTGGGGCATTATGTTCCTGCATCATCAAAGGTATCTGTTCAGCACCGGATCAGGAATCCTATGTCAAGGGATGCTTTTCGTCATCCATGACCGCTTGCTGTCGCCGTCCATGGCGACAGACACCCTTGCCACAGGATCCCTGAACCTGCGCAAGGACGTCAGCTGAATAGTTGCCATCAAAGATAGGTTGATCAGTGTCTGCCTCTTGCTCTAGCAGCAAAGGAGGAGGAAAGTACAGGGAATTCAGCGTTCCAGTTGCCAGCCGCCGCCCAGGGCTTTATACAGATCGACGGTGGCGGTCAGGCGCGCGAGCTTCTGCTGAATCAGCTGCTCTTCAACCGAAAACAGACTGCGCTGGGCATCAAGCAGGGTGGTCAGGCCGTCACTGCCTTCTTTATAGCGCAGCTCTGATAATTCCAGGGAGAGAGCTGTTTCATCACGGATTGCACGTTGCGTCTGCTCCTGGATCTGACTGCGGTGTACCACCGCCAGGGCGTCATCGACTTCTTTCAGGGCGTTCAGTACGACTTTGCGCCAGTTTTCAACCAACACCCGCCGCTCTGATTCACGGGTGGCAACTTGACCACGCAGGCGGCCGCCATCAAATAGTGCGCGGGTCAGGGTGACGATCGCATCAGCCGAATGCACCGGGCTACCCAGTCCTGCAAAGGCAAATTCGCTGTTTGACAGCAGACTTGCTAACCCGAGATTGAGCTTGAGCGGAAAAAGGGCGGCGTGGGCGATGCTGATGTTGGCACTGGCGGCGACCAGCCGTTCTTCGGTGGCGGCGATGTCAGGGCGACGCACCAGTAGTTCTGTGGGCAAAGCACCGGCTACCGTTGGCACAACCACATCATCAAGACCCTTTCCTGCCACGTTAAATCCCTGTGGCGTTTTCCCCACCAGCAGAGCCAGCGCCCTTAAGTTCTGACGTTCCTGCATTTCCAAAGGCAACAGGGCGTCGCGCTGCACCATTACCGCCGTACGTTGACGACTCAGGTCGAGAGCAGTGGCTGCACCGTAGCGCTGACGCGCCTCGACAATGGTGAACAGACGCTCGGCGATCTGAAGATTCTGGCGGGCAATGGTCAGGCGGTCGCGGATCGCCAGTATCTGCCAATAAGCGTTGGCAACACCGGCAATGAGTGTTAGGCGGGTGGCTTCATAATCGTGATGACTGGCGGCAAAAGAGGCCTTGCCCCCCTGCCAGGCGACAAGGTTGCTCCCCCAGACATCGATTTCGTAGTTGATTGCCAGCCCGGCGCGCGAGCTTTCCGTGCGCAGCGAGGTGCTGCTGCTGGATTCACTACGCCCGGCGCGCGTTGTCGCGTCGAGATTCAGGGTGGGGAACAGCGATGACCTGCTATTGCGCAGCGCAATGTCAGCCTGCAGCACCCGCTCGGTGGCGATGCGGATATCGGGGCTGGTCGTTAAGGTGTCAGCGATCAGTCGTTCCAGCTCGTCTGAGTTGAAACCCCGCCACCAGCGGCTTTCAACAGGTTGCGTCGATGGTGTGGCTGGCGTGGTTGTTTCATCCCAGGCCACAGGGGGAGTAAATTCCGGTGTCTGGTGTTCGACCGGCAAGGCGCAAGCGCTCAGTAGTGCCGTCAGGATGACCATGATGAGGTTGTGTAGCTGTTTCATCTTGATTATCACCTATTCCGACGCCAGCGCCACCACCGGGTCGAGGCGGGCGGCTTTACGTGCAGGGAAATAACCGAACATCAGACCGGTAATAAAGGCACAGCTAAAGGCCAGAATGACCGGCATAACGGCATAGTGAATCGGGGTGTCAAAACTAGCAATGATGGCTGCCGTACCGAGGCCGGCAATCACCCCGATTATTCCCCCGAGAGCAGTAACAACCAGCGCTTCGATAAGAAATTGCTGTTGAATATTGCGCATACGTGCCCCGGTGGCCATGCGAATGCCGATCTCCCTGGTCCGTTCGGTGACACTGACGAGCATGATATTCATCACCCCGATGCCGCCGACTAATAGTGAAATGGCGGCAATAGAGCCGAGCAGGATGGTCAGGGTGTTCTGGGTTTCGGTGATACTGTCGATGATCGAGGCCATGTTGCGGATCTGGAAATCCTCGATACCACCATGCCGCAGCAGCAGCAGTTGTTCCAGTTGCTCCTGGGTTTCTTCGACGCGATCCACATCCTTGACGGCAACAGTGATGTTGCGCAGGTGGCGTTGCCCGGTCAGGCGCAAGCTGCCGGTGGTGTAAGGGACAAAGACCACGTCATCCTGATCGCTACCACCCATGCCGGCTCCCATGGGCGCCATGGTGCCAATGGTCTGGAAGGGGATGTTGTTGATCAGCAGATAATTTCCCAACGGCTCGCTGTGGGGAAACAGGGCGTTGGCTACGGTCTGGCCCAGAACAGCGACGGTGGCGTAATTGCGCTCGTCAGCTTCGGTAAAAAAGGTGCCGCTGGCCAACTTCCAATTCCGCGCAATAACGAAATCGCTGGAGGTGCTGTTAAGGCTGGTGCGGTGATCAAACTCCCCGGCACGTACGGTGATGGCGCTGCTTTGCTCAGGAATGGCGGCCAGAACATTGGGGATGACGCGGGCCGCCACCGCGTCTTCGGGCACCAGCGTGGCGATGCCGCCGGTACTGCGCATGTTGGGGGCACCCGGTCTGATCATCAGCAGGTTGCTGCCGAGGACGCTGATCCGTTCCACCACCGCCTGTTTGGCGCCGTCACCCAGGGCGAGCATGGTGATCACTGAAGCTACGCCGATGACAATACCAAGCAGGGTCAGAATCGTGCGGAAAATATTACTGCGTAAAGATCGTACCGCAGTACGAGTGGCTTCAAACAATTCTGCCGGATAGGAGCTGGATATCGACGGCCGTTTAAACTCAAGAGGGCGGGAAGTGGCCTGGGTCGTTCGGGTATCTGAGACAATCAGGCCGTCGCGGATATCGATAATGCGGTCGGCATGGTTAGCGATCTCCTGCTCATGGGTAATCAGAATCACCGTATGACCGCGCTGAGCCAGATCGCTCAATAGTTTCATCACTTCGGCGCCGCTGTGACTGTCCAGCGCGCCGGTCGGTTCATCGGCGAGAATAATCCGCCCACCGTTCATCAGCGCCCGGGCGATCGATACCCGCTGCTGTTGTCCGCCGGATAGTTGGGTAGGTCGATAGGTGAGGCGCTCTGCCAACCCTAATTCAGTGAGTAGCTCGGTTGAGCGGCTACGTCGCTGTACATGGGGTACTCCGGCATAAACCGAGGGAACCTCCACATTCTCTACAGCGGTCGCGGTTGCAATGAGATGGTAGCTCTGAAAAACAAAGCCGAACTCCTCACGACGCAGACGGGCCAGCTCGTCTTTGCCAAGCGTTGAGACTTTCTGCCCCATGAACAGGTAATCGCCGCTGGTTGGTCGGTCGAGACAACCGAGCAGGTTCATCAGCGTGGTTTTGCCGGAACCGGATGCCCCCATAATGGCGATAAATTCCCCTGGATAGATCTGCAGATCGATGCCGTGCAACACCTTGGTTGCCAGTTCCCCACGGTAGTAGGTTTTGGTGACCTTGTGAAGTTCGATCAGGGGCTGATTCATGGTCGTCATCAGCGCATCCGCATGCCCATCGGGCGTGCCTGGTTGTTGCGCTGGTCACTACCGCCTGGTGCTGAGGTGACAACCTGATCTCCCTCCTTAAGACCTTCCAGAACCTCAATTTGAATACGGTTACTGATGCCAACCCTGATCCGGCGCTCCTCAAGACGATCGTTCAGGTCGAGCACCGTCACTGTTGCCGGAGCACCGTTAGCATCTGCCGGCGATTGAGGTGCACGCTGGATACTTACCGCAGTGGTCGGCAACAGCAGGGTGTCCTGTGCTGCGGCGATGACAAAAAACACCTGGGCAGTCATTTGCGGCAGGAGATTACGGTCGCTGTTATCGACATCAAAAAGGGCGCTGTAAAGCACCACGTTGTTTTCTACTGTGGGGGTCGGCTCAATCCGGTAGAGGGTGCCATGCCAACGCTGGTCACGCCCACCCAGGGTGGTGAAATAGGCGTCCATGCCGACCTGTAGCCGGGGAATGTCAGCTTCGGAGACACGGGTTTTAACCGTCATGGTCGACAGGTCGGCAATCTGCATCAGTACCGGAGCCTGTTGACTGGCGTTGATGGTCTGCCCCTGACGGGCGCTGATAGCGACTACGGTGCCTTCCATTGGCGTGAAAATCTGCGCATAGCTTAAATTAGCCTCGTCAGCACGTAAGCTGGACTCGTTTTGCTCAATCTGTGCCATGAGCATCTCGATCTGGGCTTTGGCGGACTGATAAGCAGCAGCAGCGTTCTGAGCACTCTCTTCGGTGGTAGCTTCGGCGGCGAGGAGGTTCTGCTGGCGCTGGTGCTGAATTCGTGCCAGCTCGAGTTGTGCCTGGCGATCCGTCAGGAGCGCGCGCTGGTAACGCAACTGGGCGCGGCTGGCATCCACCTTGGCCATGAACAGGGTCGGATCAATCTCGGCCAGCAGATCCCCCTTTTTTACCTGATCACCGACCTCAACGTGAATCCGGTGCAGTTGCCCCGAGACCTGGGCACCGACATCGACATAATCCCGTGGTTGGAGAACGCCGGTGGCGGTGACCAGATCCTCGATGGAGCCGCGTTGGACGGTGGCAAAGGTGGGCGGATCAGGTTTGTCTTTTTGCCTGGACAGATAGTACCAGCCGCCAGCGACGGCGCTGATCAGCAGCAGGATGATGACGACAGGCAGCAGAAATCTGCCCTGCTGATTGAAACCGGGAATTCGCATGAAGGTGAAAATCCTTGTTGCAGTGAAAGAACTCTACACATCTTTGTCAGCATAGCGCCAATGACAACTTCACACTATAGCGAATTTCCGGGTTGGTGTGTGTGCATTTGTGCAGGATCACATTCGCGGCAGAGGAGCACTTCGATCACAGGATGATGGATCTGGGGCATATCGTCGAGACTGCTTTTATAGTCTTCCGGTGTTGCCTCGCCGTGACAGACCACGCCTGCCACCAGAATCCAGCTGTTCTGCCCGACCGACCACAGATGCAGATCCACGACCCGGCTCTCGGGTATCGATTCCAGCCGCTTACGCACCTGATCGCGCATGGCTTCGGGAGCCTCCGCATCCAGCAGGATTGCTCCGGTCTGGCGCAAAAGCCCAAGCGCCCAGCGTAGAATCACCACCGAGGCCACCAGGGCGATGAGGGGGTCGAGCCAGTTCCAGCCCCAGGCCCAGGCGGCAATCAGGCCGAGGATGGCAGCGACCGAGGTGACGGCGTCGGCGATAACATGAACCAGCGCCGCGCGCAGGTTATGATCTTGATGCTGATGTGCGTGTTCGTTTTTCTTACTATGTTCATGTTTTTTGTGGTGGTCATGGGAATGATCATGGCTACCTGCCAACAGCCAGGCACAGAGCAGGTTGACGATCAGACCGATGACCGCCACCAACAGTGCTTCACGGGCGTGGAGGACAGTGGGGTTGAACAGTCGCTGAATCGATTCGTATACCAGCCAGATGACCGACAATCCCAGCAGCAGGGCGCTGGTATAGGCGGCAAGGTCGCCGATCTTGCCGCTACCAAGGCTCAAGCGGCGGTTAGTGGCGTGCCGGCGAGTCAGATAGTAGGCCCCTGCCGCCAGCCCCAGGGCAACGGTATGACCGCCCATATGAACCCCGTCGGCCAGCAGGGCCATGGAGCCAGTCAACCAGCCGCCGATGATTTCTGCGATCATGGTCACCAGGGTTAATGCTGTCGCGATCAGGGTACGGCGTTCAGCCTTGCTTCTTTTCCCCTGACCGAAATCATGCTGATAGCAGATCTGTCCGGCGAGGCAATTATTATTTGTTGAAACTGGCATGGTCATTTTGGTGTTTCCGGTCTGAGGGTAAAAGATATCCGTGTAAACTTCAGCGTGGCACAGTGCTGTCGACGCGGTCAAGGTCGTTGAGAGGAGGATTGAAAGCAGGATATTAGCAAATTAACTTGCTTGACCGTTATTATTCTGTTGCTTGAGGCGTACCATGATCTCTGTTCCCGCTGATGTCGGTAGATGCAAATGAAGTCCGTCACGGCTGGTGATCATCAGTTGTTGCGCGCCGCTGATTTTTACCATCTGGGTGCTGCGAACTTCCACGAGGGTGAGAATCGATCCGACACTCAGGCCAAGGTTTACCAGCCGGGCGGTCGCTTTTTTTCCGCCCAGCAGCTGGCGCACGGTGAAGTCAACGCGAGCGGCAGCCAGGGAAAATTGTCGGATCGTGCCGTTGATTTCTCCGAGAATATGGGCGGCATCTCCTTCAGACAAGCGCAACAGCATTCCATGATCAAGCTTGGTCAAGTATTCCATCAGCGGCAGTTTGCGGATCAGGGTGATGGGATCATTTTCCTTGAAACCGAGGAGGGCCAGGGAAGAGGCGAATTCATGACCACCGGTGGTCCCTTCGAGATGACCTTTTTCACCGGGTTCCATATCGTGAAGCGGAATGCGACGATCATCTTCCAGATGAACAATGGTTTTCAGTCCCATCCCGCTGCTGAGTACAGCGGCTCCGTTGCTGCCTGATACCCGAAGCGTTTGCGCCGCCAGAGTTTCATCCAGACGGGTTATCTCGCTGTGTAATTCCAGCCCCAGTTTGCGGAATTGCTCGGCGAGGACGTTGGAAGCGATGGCTTCGAGGGTCAGCGGCAGGTTGAAAGGGGCCTGATTTAATGGCAGGTTTTCCTGCAGACGGTCACTGGACATCAGTCGCTCTCCTCCTCCTGGCCTGATCCTGTTGGCGAGTTCAGTCCGCGTGCCGCACTGTAACCGAGAATACCGACCGTGTTCAGATTGTGTAACAGGGCCGATGTCACCGGTTGGATGCGACCGGCAATGGCTAGTAACAGGAACAGAGTGTTGAAGCCAATGGTCGCATAAAAGCTGTTGCGGATGGTGCGCTGGGTTCGTGCCACGAGATCAAGAACATCCGCCAGAATGGCCAGATCCTCACGCAGCAGAATGGCCTGAGCGGCATCTTTGGCCAGATCAGCGCCGCCGGGCAGACTGATGCCGACATCCGCGGTTATCAACGCCGGAGCATCATTGACTCCGTCACCGATAAAGGCCGTATAGTCGCCCTGATCTTTCAGTTCCTTGATGATGGCGGCCTTGTCTTCCGGTTTCAGATCCCAGTAAACCTGATCAATCTGTGGCAACTGCTGCTGCAAGGCCAGTGCGGTTTTTTCATGGTCGCCGGTCAGAACGATAATTTTTTTGATTTGCCGTTGCTTCAGGCGCGTCAGAACCCTGGCCGCTTCCGGACGAATCCGGTCGCGCAGGGCGATCACCCCTTCCAATCGGCCGTCGTGGGCAATGTAGAGAACATTTTTCCCATCATTGTGGAACCTTTCAGCGTGCTGATCCGCTGTCGAACAGTCGATATTTTCGTCTTCCTCGATAAAATGGCGGCTGCCGGCCAGAACCTGTTTGCCGTCAATATAGGCCGAAACCCCATGCGCAACGATAAAGTCCACTTGACTGGTCGGTGGGAAGCACAATCCCTTTTCCTTCGCGGCGCTCACAACCGCCTTGGCAACGGGATGAGCGTAATGTTCTTCCGCTCCGGCGGCCAGGGCCAGTAACTTGTTTTTGCTAACGCGCCGCACCGGCTGGATATCCGTGACTACCAGTTCGCCGTACGTCAGGGTGCCGGTTTTATCAAAGATCAGAGTATCGACCGATGAAAGTTCATCAAACGCCTGCGCTCCCTTGATCAGGGCACCATGGTGGGCTGCCGAATACATGGCAGTTTTTACCGCGAGCGGGGTTGCCAATTTGATCGCGCACGAATAGTCTACCGTCAGCGCGGCGGCACTTCGGCGGATATCACGGGTCGCAAGGAAAATACCGATACCCAGAGCAAAGGTAACAGGAACCAGGCGGTCCGCCAGTTCCTGACTTTGCCGCTGGGTTTGTGAACTTGAGCGCAGTGAGTTTTCCAGAAAACGACTGATTCGCGCCATACCGGTGTCGCTACCGACGGTTTCCACCTGGATCTCCAGTTTGCCTTCTTCAATCAGGGCACCGGAAAGAACTCTGTCGCCGGCTTGTTTGTGGACTGGTAGCGATTCCCCGGTAATCGAGCTCTGGTTGAGCAAGGCATCACCATGAACCACAATACCGTCTATCGGCACCAGTTCTCCCGGACCACAACGAATGACATGTCCTGGTTGCAGCTGTGAAAACGGAACACGTACTTCGATGCCGTCCTTAACCAGCCAGACCTCTTCGACCTGGGGGCGTAACAGGGCTTTTAGCAGCCCGGTGGTTTTGTCTTCGGATAATTGTTCCAGATACTCACCAACACCAAGCAGAAAGACAATCATGTTAGCGGTGAAATAATCGCGTCTGAGCAACGAGAACCCTACCGCGCCCGCATCCAGAACATCGACTTTGATGCCCTGGTTGTGCAGGGTATCTATCCCTTTGAGCAGGGTGGGCAGGCCGATGAAGAGACTGATGACTGACTGCAGGGGCGGTGGCATAAAACGTAAAACCAGACTGGTCAGAGCGAGGCCGGAGAGGGTCAGAGGATTAATCGGATGCGTTTGTTTCTGATAATTGGTGAAGGCGTCTGTCGGCAGGTTATGCAGCCGTTCCAATACGGCGGTTCTGGTGCTGTCAATGCCGTCATAGATCAGCGTGATGCTGGCAGCATAACGATTGACCCGGACGCTTTCAACTCCGGAGATATTTTCCAGAATTGCCTGCAGGTACAGAGCGTCGGCATGACGATGTCGCAAGGCCGGGCAGCGCACACGAAAACGACGCGGAATCTCGTGAACGATGGTCGTGGAACAAGCGATCATGTGGCGGTTTTCCCCGGACGTTTTTTCGGCGTATCAGGATACAGGTTGTAATGCCAGAGACTGAAGCCAATCAGCGCTAAACCCTGCCAGGTATGGGTCGCCATCCGCTGTCGCCGGTTTCCCTTGCCGGCGGCACTGATGACCAGCGCCGCCAGAGAGGCGGTCATGCCGACCTTGGCAACTTTGCGCAACTGCGAAGTTGTCAGCGCCATTACTCTTTCTTCTCCTGAGCCGGCTGGTTCATTTCAGCGCGGATATCTTCAAATTTTTCCTTGATTTCCTCAACCCCGGCCTGAGCTGCGTTGAAAAGTGATGTTGCACCTTTCATCAGCGATTTCTGGACAGTTTCATTGCCCAGCAGCAGAGCAATGCCGGCACCGATCAGCGCGCCTTTCCAGAACTGGCTGCTGTGGGTACCGTAAACCGGTAAATTGCTGACGCTGTAGGTTGACGGCGTTTGTGACATGAAGCCTGGACCGTTAAAGCCGGTGGGGTCATAGTCATATCTCTGATAAGCGTAATGAGCATCTGAACATGAGTGGGTCTGTTGTGTCGGCGTCGCGTTGGTCTCCGGAGCAGCTGCCGAGCAGCTTGTGTGGTCAGTTCTTTGCATGATAACAGCCTCCTTATTTTTTACCGTCAGCTTCATTTTTCTTGCCGAGCATATTGATGGCGTATCCGACCCCGGTAGCGGTTGCCAGCATGACAGCCCAGTTGGTCACGCGCCCACCGCCGATAGCCTGGGCTGCTGCCGTTGCTGTTGCAGCTGCAAGTCCGGCGCCGGCACCTTTGGCAAGACTGTCGGTCAGGGCTTCACCGATGGACATCTCTTCGCTCTGAACCTTGTGCAAGTTCAGGCCCATGGCGACGGTCGAGCCGATCACCGTACCGAAAATTCCGGTATTTAATACAGCATTGGGACGGATGGATAGCGAGCTGACGGGATAATTGTAGTTATTTGAATAGGTTTGATTTTGCATGGTCGAACTCCTTGAAAGCGGTTTGAAACCATTTTGTCAACGTGCTGTTGCTTGCAGCATAGGTCGATTTAAATTACTTGGTCGTAGCGGTATTTTTGAACAAACCGGTTATCGATTCACGAATCGTTTCATTGCTGAACAGCAAGGTCACGCCACCGCCGATCAGCAGCCCAGTCCAGAAAGCTCCGCTCTGGGTATTGAGATAGGAGAGGCTACCGGCGACATCTTCCACACTCATTTCACCGCGTCGGAACTTTTCAGCCATGCGCATGAAATGCTCTGCCTGTTGGGCATTTTTGTCGTGATGTTCGCAGCCTTCCGCGTGGCCTTGCGAGCCGTACTTGGCTGACTGTCCCTGTCGTTCCTGCATGGCCTGCATGTGCTGCCACATGGCGCGCTGGTCGGTCGCCAGCTGTTGCAACATCGCCTGCTGCATGGCTAATTGCTGCAGCAGCTGTTCGTTATGGGTTTGCGGTTGTTGCTGATCTTCCGGCTTGTGGCTTTGGGCCTTTTCCTGTTCCATTGAGTTCCTCCTTGTGCTGATCGGTTACCCGTTACCCCAGAGTGTCAGAAGTTCCATGGTGACTTCCGAACGTTCCTCCAGTGGGGAGTTCACTAATTTTCCCCAAAAATTTTCGGGAATTATGTTGGTGTCATATTCGATGACGATCGAGCCATTTTTGTTGTTGAGGCGATAGTGGTGAATGCCTGCCAACTTTTCCATCAATTTCTCCAGATCGATATCCGCCAGCCCGCTCTTGGCAGCGAGAGCGAGCTTGATCCGGATTCGGCCGGGAATGTGATGAGCGATGCGAGCGTAATCCGCGATTCGGAACAGGGTATCCAGCGCCTGCTGTTGTTCGATTTCCGTCATTGTTATTACTCAGTCTCCTCTTCTTCCCCAGGCAAGCCAGGTGGCTCCCAGTTAAGCAGCCGGCTGGAATTCAATACGATGCCCAGGGTATGAACGATGTGCAGGGCTCCCGCCATCAGCGGTGTCATGAACCCCGAGGCTCCAAGAATAGCGCCTCCTAAATTAGTCCACATGGCCATTTGGTGATTCTGCTCAATGGTATTCAGAGCGTGTTGGCTCAACTGGCGCAATTTGACCAGTCTAACCAGGGCACTGTCGGCCAGGGCGATATCGGCAGCTTCAATGGCAACTTCCGCACCGCCGGCTCCCATGGCAATACCGACCCTGGCGTTAGCCAGTGCCAGGGCATCGTTGACGCCGTCTCCGACCATGACGATCTTGTCATGGGTTTTCTGCAGTTGTTTTACGTAATTTGACTTTTCTTCCGGCAAAAGCTCCGCTTGCCAGCTGTCGAAATGAAATTGTTCGGCCACCGCCCGCGCCATGCGTTCGGTGTCGCCGGTTACCAGGTGCATTTCCTTGACGCCGTTAGCACGCAACCAGTCAAGCACTGGTCCGGTATTGGGTCGCACCGGGTTGGCAATACTGATGAGTCCTTGCATCTTGCCGTTGCGGGCGACATAGATCAGTGAATAGCCATGGTCGAGTTGTTCCTTGGCGCGCTGCTTGAAATAGTTGATGTTGATCTGGTGATCACGCATCCACTTATCGTTTCCGACCAGAACGTCGGTATTGTCGATCCGGGCGCTGACCCCGCGGCCGATGGTGAAATGACATTCAGCATGCCGGGGAATGTCGATTCCTCGTTCTTCGGCGGCGGCGACAATCGCCCGGGCCATGGGATGCTGGGTGTGTTTTTCCGCCCCTGCCGCCAGTGCCAGAACTTTCTCGGGTTGTTGACTCGGGGTGCGGGTAAAAATATCCATGACGATCGGGGTTTCGAGGGTCAAGGTGCCGGTTTTGTCGAAACAGAAACAATCGGCTTCGGCGATCTGTTCGAGATAATATCCCCCTTTGATCAGAACATGATTTCGGGCGGCGTTGGCCAGGGCGGCGGAGACGGCTGTGGACGCTGCCAGAACCGTGGCGCAAGGACAGGCCAGCACCAGCAGAATAGTGAAAGCGCGGGTCGGACTCAAGGTCAGCAGAAAGGTGCCGGCAACGGCAACGGTACCCAGCTTCATCAAGCGGTTGGCGAGCAGGTCGGCACGTTTTTCCGCCGGAGCCTGATTGCGCAGGGAATACTCAACAAGATGCAGGATGCGGCACAGGTAGGTTTCATCACCGACCTTTTCGGCGCGGATGAACAGGACACCCTGACATACAATAGTGCCGGCGTAGACCTGATCTCCACTCCGGCGGTTTTCCAACTCGGCACGACCGGTTACCGGAGACTCATCGACCATTGCTTCGCCCTGAATGATGACGCCATCAACAGCAATTTTTTCACCGGTGTGGCAGACTACTGTCGAGCCCGCCTGAACTTGATCGACCGGAATTTCAACCTCCATGCCGTCGACCAGAATAAACGTATTTTTTTCCGTCAGTTCAAGGATTTCACGAATTGCCCGGTGAGAGCGGCGGGCAACATAGTCTTCCAACAACATGCCGACGCGTAGAATCCAGATGACTTCGAGGGCGGTCAGGGCCTGGCCAAGAAAAATTGCGACAAAACAGGTAGCGGCAAGGAAGGGAAACAGACTTTTGTGGCGGCCGGAACGCAGATCCTTCCAGGCATGGGTCAACAGCGGGTAGGCACCGAGCAGGGCGACGGCTGAAGTTGGACTGAGCGGACCTTCCGCCACCGGTTTTTTGAGGATCACCCGGCGTACAAGCACCCAGACGACGTATCCACTCAGGGCTATCACGCCGATGATCTGGCGGGTCAGCGGTGGTGGTTCCTTTCTGTCGGGCTGACAGCGCGAACAAACCAGATCGCAGGCATTGGCGTCCAACAACATCTCCACGGAGTCCATGGGGATGGGAACAACGGTGTTGAATTCTTCGAGATGATCCAGCAATTGCTGACGGGTGTCGGGCTCGGCAATGTATTCCAGCACCAGACTGCCTGAGTTAATGCGCGGATCAATTGTCAAAATCGGTAGATGCTTCAGGCAGGCTTCAATTTCTTTTGCCAGGGTTCGGTTATTGCGCAAACCGGTAATGCGGAGCCGGAGACGCCCTGGAATGTCGTGCTTTATTATAATCTTCATCACCGACCCGTTAATGCAGGGATTAATCCACGGTTAGCTTTCCCTTTATAACGCGGATGTGGCCTGAAAACTGTGACATATGTCACAGTTTTGCCTCCATTAAGGATTAAGTGACGGCAGAATCGATTTTTCGCTTAACTTTTTTTGCCATAATAAACTCTCGCCGCCCAGCTGCGGGCATTGTGCAGGTCGGTGTCATCAGGGTGGCGCTCGGCATCTTTCCAGCGTTTACCTCGCGCCTCGTCCGGTGCGTGGGGGTGCTCCGGCGGAAGTTGGCTCATCCAGGCGATGAGTTTTGGGTCGATGGCGCCCTGGCAGATAAAACGATCGACAACGAAGCAGTCAGGAACCATCTCTGCGGCTTTATCAAGACTTTCACGGGCATGGTCGGAGTCGGGGTAGGCCCCCAGAGTCGCGAACAGAGCAACCGGTTTGCCGCTGATGCGGCGCAGGTACTCTGCTGCCTTCGCATCGGCGGTACCCTTGTCGACCCAGAAGCCGACAAAAATCAGATCGTAGTCGTTTGCATTGGGAGCCTGTTCCACCGGGAAGAGTACCGCCCCGGGCAATACCTGATGGATGGCTTCGGCTACTTTTCCGGTGTTGCCGGTTTTGCTGGAATAGGTCACGAGAATTTTCATAAGAGTCCTTTCTGCTTGGTTATTCCGAATAGTTCGACATGGTGCAGGTGCCCACCGTGCCGACGGCCAGGGTTGCTGCCAGCAGGATCAGTCCGGAGACAATCACCGCACCGTCCAGGGTCTGGGCGCGCATGATGATATTGGTGTGGGTCAGGGGAAACAGGTAAACAACCCCTTTGACGGCGTTAGGAAGATTGTCAACGGGGAAGAAGGTGCCGGAAAAAAAACTCATGGGCATGATGAAAAAATTCATGATCATAGCGCTCGACTCCATGTCTTTGATCAAGAGACCGACAATAACCCCGAGGCCTGAAAAGAAAGCCAGATTGAGGAGCAGGGCCACTGCGGCAAACCCGGACAGAACAAAAACATCAAAGAGCAGGTAACCGGCACCGATAATAACAGCGGCGGCGACCAGACCACGCAGGATGCCCGACAGAATGAGGCCGGCCATGATTGCCGCAGGCGATGTTGGCGAGGTGATGATCGTCTGAAAGCTTTTATTGTGGAGTCTGCCGAAACTGACCGAGGTCATGACCAGGTTGTAGGAGTTCATCATCGAGGTCATGGAAATAAGTCCCTGAACCAGAAACAGTTCGTAGCGGACGCCGTCGAAACTGATCCGTGAGCCGAAACCGAAACCGAAGGCGGCCAGATAAATCAGCGGCGACATCAGCGAATAAAAAACAAAACCGAACCGTGTCAGCTTGACCTTCAGCAACAGCATCTCGCGCAACAGAACAGCGCCGGCACCGGCTTTGAAATCGTTCAGTATCATCAATGGTTGTGCTCCACATTGGCGACAATGTCTTCCAGCTTTGCCGCTCTGACGGTATAGGGTTCGATGTCTTTACGGTCAATCAAGCTACGATTAATCTCTTCCTGTGAAGTAAAGAGCCGGAAATCACGCTGACCGTTGCTGTCGGTCGTTTCCAGAACAAAACTCCCTGCTGTTGTAATCAGATTTTGCGGTGTGTCTTCATGGATGATGCGCCCTTTGGACATGATCGCGACCCGGTCACACAGAGATTCCGCTTCGTCGGTATAGTGGGTCGTCAGCAGGATGGCGGTACCCTGGCGGCGAATCCGGGTTATGAGGTTCCAGATGTCACGGCGGAATGACGGGTCGAGTCCCAGGGTCGGTTCATCGAGAAGGATCAATTCCGGTTGGGTCAGCATCACTCTGGCAATCATGACCCGGCGTTTCTGCCCGCCGGACAACTTTTCTACCGGTACGCGGGCTTTGTCGGCAATACCGAATTCGGCGATGATCCTGTCGATGGCCGCGCGCGGAGTCGCTACCCGATGCAGTGAGGCGTAAACGCGCAGGTTATCGACAACCGATAACTCACCATCCAGGTTGTTCTCCTGCGGTACCACGGCAAAAGCAGAGCGTGCCTGGCGCGCCTGGGCGCGGATATCGAAACCTTTGATGACAACGGAGCCCGAGTCGGGGTGGGTCAGGGTGGAGATCATTTTGATGACCGTGGTCTTGCCGGCACCGTTGGGGCCGAGCAGGCCGAAGACTTCCCCGACGTCAATCCGCAGGCTGACATTGTCGGCGGCTTGAACGCGGCGATAGGACTTGCTCAGGTTTTCTGCGACAAGGATCAATGTCGGACTCCCAGGGGGATCGCCACGGTTTTGCTGATGCCGTCTTCACTGATGCGGAGTACTTTGGAGCGGATGTTGAAAACTTCGCTGATTGTTTCCGTATTCAGCACCCTTTCCGGATCGCCGTCCGCGACCATGATCCCATCTTTGAGGGCGATGATGCGGTGACTGAATGAGGCGGCCAGATTGAGATCGTGAAGGACCATGATCACCGTCAGGTTGTGATCCCGGTTGAGACCCTGCAACAGCTCCAGCACTTCAAACTGGTGATGAATGTCCAGATAAGTGGTCGGTTCATCCAGCAACAGGATCTCCGGTTTCTGCGCCAGGGCCATGGCGATCCAGGCGCGCTGGCGTTCGCCGCCGGAGAGTTGACCAATACGTTTGAAGCGCTTATCTGCCAGTCCGGTAGCTTCAATCGCCCAGCTTACCGCCTCCTGATCCTCCTTGGAAAAGTTGTTAAAAAACCCATGGTGCGGTGTTCTGCCGTAAGCCACCAGACAATGAACCGGCAAATCCATCGGCGCCGTTGGTGACTGCGGAAGAATTCCCAGGCGTTTGGCAACCGCCCGATCTTCCATGGCAAAAATGTCGCTGTTTTCCAGCAGGATCGCACCGGAGTAGGGTTTCAGCAGGCGCCCGGCGGCTTTGAGCAGGGTTGATTTGCCCGAGCCGTTGGGGCCGATGATGGTGCTGATTCGCCCCTTGTCGAAGGTCAGGGAAATGGTCTTGATGACATCTTGACCAGCGTAGCCGACACGCAGGGAAGCGACGCGGAAATAGCTCATCACTTGATCCCTCTGGCCAGCAGGTAGAGAAAGAAGGGGGCACCGACAAAGGCCATGATAATCCCTACCGGTAACTCATAGGGGCTGAACAGGGTGCGGGCAATCGTATCGGCAAAAATGACCGTCACCGCGCCGAAGGCAGCGCTGAAGGGAATCAGAAAACGATTGTTGGAGCCGATCAGTAAGCGGGTGATGTGGGGGATAATCAAACCGACAAAGCCGAGCAGCCCAACCGCCGCGACCGCCGAAGCCGCCAGCAGCGCCGCCAGCAAGGTCAACAGAAACTTGACCCGTTCTACCGGCAGGCCGAGTCCTCTGGCAATGTCATCTCCCAACGCCAGGATGTTCAGGTAGCGGGAACCGATGATGGCGCCGACCAGACCGATAAGGGAATAGGGGAGCACCATGTACAGATGATTCCAGCTTTTGCCGATCAGGGCCCCAGCCATCCAGTTGACCGTACCCTGAACCCGGTCACTGTAAAGAACCGTGAGGGTTGACATAAAGGCACCGAGAAAGGCCGACAGGGCAACTCCCGCCAGAACCAGGCGCAGGGTATGGGCGCCGCCATCATAGGCAATAAAGTAGATAATCAGCGCGGCGCAAATAGCTCCGATAAAAGCCGCCGGTGGAATCAGCGCCGAGTACGCCGGGAATAAAATCATGACCACCATGGCAGCCAGCCCGGCCCCTGCGGAAATGCCGATTATGCCGGGGTCGGCGAGGGGGTTCTTCAGAACCGACTGCAGAATCGCCCCGGATAATGCCAGGTTGATGCCGACCAATCCACCGACCAGAACCCGCGGCAGGCGGATGTTCATGACAACCTGATAAAACCCTTCGTTAATATCCGGATCAACAAAGACCAGCACCAGATCCCACAGGGGGATGTCGACCGAACCCTTGGCGATGCTCAAAACCAGTCCGCCGACCAGCAACAACGCACCGCAAAGCGCGGTCAGCCGGCGCTTCTTATGTTCGGGGTCAACCAGCAGCGTCTTCACTTATAGAGCTCCGGATAGATCAGCGAGGACAGTTCGAGCACTGCCGTACCGAGACGGACTGTCGGATTGATTCCATAAGTGTCAAAGGGGAGGTTGTAGACCCGTTGTTCTTTTACCGCCTGCAAGGTATTCCAGGCCGGTAGTTTGCTCAGCAGATCAGAGCCCTCGATGGTTGTGGCATTGTTGTGAGTAATGACCAGAATCATATCCGGATTGGCCATGGTGACATATTCCAGGCTGATGGGCGCAAAGCCGTTCATCATGCCGTTGCCCCCGGCGGCGTTCTTTGGTGCAACGTTGATTCCCCCGGCAAGTTCTGTCATTTCACCGATAAAACTTGTCGGCAGGGCCATGTTGAAACTTTCGGGGGTGCCGTAGACCACAAGAACCCTGCGCGAGCCTGGCCCAACACGTTTTTGTGCTGTGTTGATGGCGGCGTTGATATCATTCATTCGGGTTGCCGCCTGCTTCGGATTTCCGGTGATCATGCCGAAGGTTTCCATCTTGTCGATCAGATCATTCCGGTTCTGGACATTAAAGACCGCCAGCGGGATCCCCG